>NZ_DASYBS010000114.1:0-31159 GCF_036500665.1 Cedecea sp. | reverse complement strand
CGTTAGCGGAGAATGTCTTAAGACACTCCCCGCTAATTTTAAAGCAAACGGTGCTGAGCACCGTTCTTAATCACCTCGCCAAAACCTACCGAAATATGGTGTTGGTTTATTAGCGCTGATTTATGGGGATCCCTCAGCGCTTCTGCGGGTTTATTTATATTAGCCTCCGGCAAACAACCGAAGGCGTTTCATCAGGCTTCACTTTCCCAGGCGTGCGGGGCGAACAGATAACCCTTATTACGTACGGTTTTAATGCGGAAAGGCTCCGTGGCGTTGTCGAGCAGTTTTTTACGCAGACGAGAAATCGCGACATCAACGCTACGATCCATTCCGTCATAGGTTACGCCGCGCAGATTTTTCAGTAGCGCATCACGATCCATTATCTGGCCTGCGTGGGTGGCCAGCTCCCATAGCAGATCGAAATCGGCAGTGGACAGCACCACGTTGTCATCCCCCAGCGTGACCTGGCGGTTAAGCGGGTCGATGCAAAGCGTGCCGAAACGGATAGCTTTGTGGGGTTTTAGATTGCCGGCCGTGGTGTCAGCCGTTTGTTGGGCAGAAACTCGCTGGCGGAGGTGCAGACGAAGACGAGCCAGCAGGACCGCCGGCGGCGTCGTTTTCAGAATATAGTCATTAGCTCCCATCTCAAGCGACAGGATATGGTTCATGTCACTGTCCAGCGAGGTTAGCAGCACAATTGGGCCATCCCATTGTGGGCGTAAATCCCGGCACAATGTCATTCCGTCTTTCCCCGGAAGCATTATATCGAGCAGCACCAAATCTGGCTGCTGCTGCTGGATAACCGCTTCGGCGCGATCGCCGCGAGTTTCGACAATAACATCGATGTCGTGTTTCCCGAGATAGGCGGCAATCAGGCCTCCGACTTCCGGGTCGTCTTCCACGTAAACTATTTTGCTCATAACCTGCCGCGTCGGCTTATAAAAATTGAACATACAATGATGCAATAGATTACACCATTAATGGCGAGTAAACAGTTTTAGCGAAGGTGGCGGCCGCCATCTACTGCGTGACTTCTGCCGGTGACATAGCGGCTGGTCAGCAGATACTCAACCAGACGCACTATCTCTTGTTCACCCGGAGCGATTTTCATCAGCGATTTATTTAGCGAACGCTGACGATACTCTGCATTGTCCCCGTCGTTAAACATAATGAGCGCAGGCGCAATAGCGTTGACCTTGACTTCCGGTGCCAGCTTCAGCGCGAAGGATTGCGTCATATTTTCAAGCGCGGCTTTACTGGCGGCATAGGCAATATGCTTATCGCTGCCGCGTTCGGCGACATAATCGGTAAAGTGGATGATGTCGCTGCCTGCCTGGCCATGACCCCGCAGCAGGATTTCCAGCTCATGATTTAGTAAGTAAGGTGCAGCGACGTGAATCTGCATCATTGCGTGTAGCGTGTCGCTCAGTGCGGTATCCCGGCTCTCCGGCTGCCACTCGCTGGCATTATGAATGACGGCCCGCAGCGAAGGCGTGAGTGATTTCACGCGTTCAGCAAATTCAAGAATACCCTTATCGCTCGAAAAATCGGCATAAAGGCAGACCGCACCGGCTTGCTCAAGGGCGTCGATAGCACAGTGACGGGTACGGTAGCTGATAATTAATGGCTGTGACTGTGCGATAAAATGCTGTGCCAGCGCCAGGCCAATGCGTTTCCCGGCACCGGTGATAAGAATTGGACGGTTAATAGCGGTACTCCCCTAATCCTGCCGTAGAAAATAGCTGCCGGGGACGTCACTAAATTATCCCACCAGCATCCATGTTGCCGGAAATGCTGCCAGCAGCATCAGGCAAATAACGGTTCTTTCCTTTAAATTTAGCGATTTTTCGTGCGTATGGGTACGGCGCGCATAAATAAACACCAGCAATCCAGGAGCATACAGGACTACCGAAAGCAGCAGATGCATCGGGCCTGACGCATAAAGTAGCCACAGGCCGTAAAGACAGGCACCTACGCCAATGACTTTGTGCAGCGGACGGGTAGCAATTTTTAGCAGATAGGCGCCAACGAGGAAGTAGGGCACCAGAATCATTTCTGAAGCAATTGTCAGCAGCGTGTTGTAGTCAGACCCGGTAAGCCAGATAAGCACCAGGCACACCTGCACGCTGATATTCGTAAGCCAAAGGGAGGCCGACGGGGCATTGTTTTTATTCTGGCGAGCGAACATTTTGGGGAAGGCTTTATGGGTTGCCGCCAGCAGTGGAACTTCGGCCGCCATAATGGTCCAGCTCAGGTAAGCGCCACACACTGAAACAATTAACCCGGCGGCAATAATCACTTCGCCCCACGGTCCCATCATTTCGACCATCAGGCCGGCCATCGACGGATTACGCATTGCCGCAAGTTCCGGGCGAGCGACTACGCCAAGTGAAAGCAGCGTGACCAGCAGATACACGCCGAGAGCAGCAACCACCGCCAGCAACGTCGCTCTGCCAACATCTTTTTTATTACGTGCGCGGGCCGATACCACGACAGCACCTTCCACGCCGATAAATACCCACAGGGTAATCAACATGGTATTTTTCACCTGCTCCCAGACGGGAACGCCAAGCTTGATCCCGGTGAAATCGAGCGAGAAGGTCGGCAGGTTAAAGGCCATCGCAGCCAGTACGACGAACATGCCTAACGGCAGGAGCTTGGCAAGCGTCGCAACAAGATTGATGCTGGCCGCGGTTTGTACACCGCGCAGCACCAGCCAGTGCACCATCCATAGCAACAAAGATGCACCAACGATAGACTGCCAGGTGTTGCCGTCGCCAAAAAGGCGTAATGCCGGCGTGTCGGTAAAGAAACTGAGCGCCGAGAAGACAATCACCAGGTAAGACACGTTGGCTATCACGGCGCAGAGCCAGTAACCCCAGGCGGAGAAAAAGCCGATAAGTTCGCCAAAACCTTCGCGGGCATAAGTGAATATCCCGCCGTCCAGGTCCGGGCGTAGTCGGGTGAGCACCAGCATCGCCAGAGCTAATAATAGAATACCTACGCCGGTGATTGCCCAGCCGATCAGCAACGCCGCCGGACTCGCGATGCTTGCCATATTCTGCGGCAGGCTGAATACGCCGGCACCGAGCATGGAGCTTAATACCAGCGCGGTTAGCGCGGCGAGGCCAAGTTTCTTTTCCATAGGCATCCTGTTGAGGTAGGAAGGGATCCAGCATAATTATTTTGCTTTTACGCATATAAATGGAGGATCACGCTAAGGCGCGGGATTTTACGGAGTGTGAACACTGCTTGCAATGCGCTGTGCTGTAAAATGAACTGAATGCTAAAAAAAAGGGCAGCTTTCGCTGCCCTCAGGTAATGGGTGTATCTTATTTGAACAGGTCAGCGCTGATGGTGATGTTGCCACCACGCTCCTGCCACTGGCGGGTGATGTGGTAGAACTTCGCCCCTTTCTTGGCGGCGCGTTTCGCTACCTGGTAAGAGATTTCGGTCATGTTGCCGTAGTTGCCGGTAAACTGAACGTTATCAAATGGCACCATCTGCGCGGCGGTGATTTTATTCACCTCTTCAATTTTAGTACCGTCAGGAAGAGTGACAGTGTAACGTCCACCTTTAGAAGACTGTGTCTCGAAGAAACGGCCAACATCGCTGGATGGCGCTTCGGAAGAGGCAATGCCAGGGATCTCTACCTGCTTAGCGGCTTCACCACCTGCGGCTAGTGCGGCTTTGCCAGCTTCGGAGTTGGCTGGCAGTAAATCAGGGCTTTGAACCGCACGCTCTTTGGCATCGGCTTTATAGATAAATGCCGTGACGCGCTGGTTACCCCCCTGGTTTGCATCTACCTGGCGTACGATGAAGAAGGAGGCAGCACCTTTATCTCGCGCGGCTTTAGTGATGGCGTCGTTGACTTCAGGCTGGCTGCGATAAAAACCCTGAACGGTCACCGTATCAAAAGGTTCAAGCTTGAAGGCCTGATCTTTTGGCAGTTCAACGATACCGTTAATCACGCGATTTTTTACCGCGTCGGCTTTTGGCGCATCGGCTTTGTAGACATCAGCAACAACGCGGGCGTTGCCGCTTTCGCCGATGAAGTTGGTGTCCAGGACATAAAACGACGCAGCGCCCATGTCGTCCGCACGGCGAGAAACGGCAGTGACAGCATCGCCGATAGCATTAAAGCGGCCCGTGACGGTAATACGCTCGTACGGCTTAAGAGCAGCTGCTTGATCTGGAGTCAGTTCGGTCGCAGCCTGAGCGGACAGCGAAGTTACGGAAATAAGAGCTGACGCCAGAAGGGTGTTCTTGATATTCATAAAAATAATCCTTCGCCTTGCGCAAAATGAGTACTAGTACTGCGTTCTCTGGTAAAGACCGATTAGTCGCCGATTATGGCTTGAAATAACGTCCTTGTCTGCGCCATTTTTCACGCCTGGTGCCTTCTTGATGGCAGGCAACGACGTGAAACGTTATTAAGTTAAAAAAATAGCCATTTAATCAGTAAAACTGATAAAGCTTATGACTTGTTTGGTTAATGTATTGTTAAATGTTAGTTTTGCAGCGGCGTAGAATCATGCCTTACCGCTTCGCTTAAGCGTATTATCAGGCTTCGGTGCGTAAACAGAGATTAAAATGACTGTTTGAATGTGCGATAGCTAAATTTTTGCAATAAAAATACAAATACCAGGATGCGGATGTAGATCACAGTCTTTATTTTCAGTAGGTTATAAAAAGTTTGTTACAGATGTATTTTTTGTTGAAGTGGTAATGGAACAGATATCTGCCGGCAGAGTGCGGGCGGATGCTTGCGTCTGGCCATGGCAAGGTCTGGCAAACCATCATCAAAAACAGATTGAAGGGAATACTATGCGTATTGGTGTACCAAAAGAGCGGTTGACCAATGAATCCCGCGTGGCAGCCACACCGAAAACGGTAGAGCAGCTGATAAAACTGGGATTCACTGTCGCCATTGAAAGTGATGCCGGAAAACTGGCAAGTTTTGACGACGAAGCGTTTGAACGGGCGGGCGCAAGCATCACCGATGGCGCAGATGTCTGGCAGTCAGACATTATTCTTAAAGTGAACGCGCCGCTGGAAAACGAAATTGAGTTAGCCCGCGAAGGGTCTACGCTGGTTAGCTTTATTTGGCCTGCACAGAACCCTGAACTGCTTGAAAAACTGGCCGCACGTCATATCACCGTAATGGCGATGGACTCTGTACCGCGTATTTCACGCGCGCAGTCGTTGGACGCACTTAGCTCCATGGCGAACATCGCCGGTTATCGTGCCATTGTAGAAGCCGCGCATGAATTTGGCCGCTTCTTTACCGGGCAAATCACCGCCGCAGGGAAAGTACCGCCTGCCAAAGTAATGGTGATTGGTGCGGGCGTTGCGGGGCTTGCTGCCATCGGCGCGGCCAACAGCCTCGGTGCAATTGTGCGTGCGTTTGATACCCGCCCGGAAGTGAAAGAGCAGGTGCAAAGTATGGGCGCCGAATTCCTGGAGCTGGACTTCAAAGAAGAAGCGGGCAGCGGGGACGGCTACGCGAAGGTGATGTCAGAGGCCTTTATTGAAGCAGAAATGGCGCTGTTTGCAGCCCAGGCTAAAGAAGTGGACATCATCGTCACCACCGCGCTAATCCCGGGCAAACCAGCACCGAAGTTGATTACTCGTGAAATGGTGGATTCCATGCAGGCGGGGAGCGTTATCGTCGATCTCGCGGCGCAAAACGGCGGCAACTGCGAATACACCGTGGCAAACCAGGTCACCGTTACCCCGAACGGCGTGAAGATCATCGGCTATACCGATTTGCCGGGCCGCCTGCCGACGCAGTCTTCCCAGCTTTATGGCACCAACCTCGTTAACCTGCTCAAGCTGCTGTGCAAAGAAAAAGACGGCAACATTGCTGTCGATTTTGATGACGTCGTGGTGCGCGGCGTGACGGTGATTCGCGAGGGCGAAGTCACATGGCCTGCGCCTCCGATTCAGGTTTCCGCCCAGCCTCAGGCGAAGGCAAAACCTGCTGCAGAACCTGTGCCAGAGAAAAAGCCAACCTCACCGTGGTTTAAATACGGCCTGATGGCGCTGGCGATTATTCTGTTCGGCTGGTTTGCGAGCGTGGCGCCAAAAGAGTTCCTCGGCCACTTCACCGTGTTTGCTCTGGCCTGCGTAGTGGGTTACTACGTGGTCTGGAACGTTTCTCACGCGCTGCATACCCCGCTGATGTCGGTCACGAACGCTATTTCAGGGATCATCGTCGTCGGCGCGCTGCTGCAGATTGGTCACGGCGGCTGGGTCAGCTTCCTGAGCTTTATTGCGGTACTGATCGCCAGTATCAATATTTTTGGTGGTTTCACCGTCACTCAGCGCATGCTGAAAATGTTCCGGAAGAACTAAGGGGTAACACATGTCTGGAGGATTAGTTACAGCTGCATACATTGTTGCCGCGATCCTGTTTATTTTTAGCCTGGCTGGCCTGTCCAAACACGAAACCTCAAAGCAGGGCAACCTGTTCGGTATCGCGGGGATGGCGATTGCGCTGGTGGCGACCATTTTTGGCCCGGAAACCGGCAACGTGGTGTGGATTATCATCGCCATGGTTATCGGCGGGGCGATTGGTATTCACCTGGCGAAAAAGGTCGAAATGACCGAAATGCCTGAGCTGGTTGCCGTGCTGCACAGCTTTGTAGGCCTGGCGGCGGTGCTGGTGGGCTTTAACAGCTACCTGGATCACGGCCCGGGTCTTGAGCCTATCATGGAGAACATCCACTTAACGGAAGTCTTCATCGGGATCTTTATCGGGGCGGTCACCTTCACTGGGTCTATCGTGGCCTTCGGCAAGCTGCGCGGTAAAATTTCGTCTAAACCGCTGATGCTGCCGAACCGCCATAAGCTCAATCTGGCGGCGCTGGTGGTTTCCTTTGCGCTGTTGCTGGTATTCGTGCGTACTGAAAGCGTCGGCATGCAGGTGCTTGCGGTACTGATTATGACCGTTATCGCGCTGGCGTTTGGCTGGCATCTGGTGGCGTCCATCGGTGGGGCAGACATGCCGGTTGTGGTGTCGATGCTTAACTCCTACTCCGGCTGGGCGGCGGCGGCGGCGGGCTTTATGCTCAGCAATGACCTGCTTATCGTCACCGGTGCGCTGGTGGGCTCTTCCGGTGCCATTCTGTCTTACATCATGTGTAAAGCGATGAACCGCTCGTTTATCAGCGTTATTGCCGGTGGCTTTGGTACCGATGGTTCCTCTACCGGTGAAACGGAAGAGGCCGGTGAACACCGTGAAATCAGCGCTGAAGAAACCGCTGAGATGCTGAAAAACTCTACGTCGGTGATCATCACCCCGGGCTACGGTATGGCGGTGGCTCAGGCACAGTATCCGGTAGCGGAAATAACCGAGAAGCTGCGTGCTCGCGGGATCAAAGTACGCTTTGGTATTCACCCCGTTGCCGGTCGTCTGCCTGGCCACATGAACGTACTGCTGGCTGAAGCCCGTGTTCCGTACGATGTCGTGCTGGAAATGGACGAAATCAACGATGATTTCACCGATACCGACACCGTGTTAGTTATCGGGGCTAACGACACCGTTAACCCGGCAGCACAGGACGATCCTCGCAGCCCGATCGCGGGCATGCCGGTACTGGAAGTGTGGAAAGCGCAGAACGTCATTGTGTTTAAGCGCTCAATGAACACTGGCTACGCAGGCGTTCAGAACCCGCTGTTCTTTAAAGAGAACACCCAGATGCTGTTTGGCGATGCCAAGGCAACCGTTGAAGCGATTCTGAAAGCGCTATAAGCGTCAGCTGTTTTGCGAAAGCCGTCCGAGAGGGCGGCTTTTTTTTGCCGCAGCCGAGCAAAGCGTTATTCCTGCGGTGATGAACAATGCGCTGACCAGATGAAACGCGTGCAGCGGAACATTCAGAAACAGAATGCTAAATGCGCCGCCGCTCAGTGGGATCAGGTGTGAGTAAATCTCACCGCGTGTGGCACCAATCGCCAAAATACCTTTGTTCCACAGCAGATAAGCCAGCCAGGAAGGGAAAATAACCAGGTAGGCCAGCCCGGATAAAAAACCGGCATTCAGGTAGTGTCCTGCGGGCGGCAGCGGTTGGTATAAAAGCGTGAACGCAAGCAATGGTATAAGCGCCAGTGCCCCGATTCCGGCGCTGACGGCAACGAAGGCATTACCGCCAATTGTTTTGGGCTTAGTCCGCAAAAATGCACAATAAAGCGCCCAGCTTGCCGCGGAACCCATTGTCCACGCATCCCCTTTATTCAGATTCTTCAGCGTTTCAAGATGCAGAAGATCTCCCTGCATCACCAGATACATCACGCCAAGGGAACTCAATAAGACGCCCGCTATGTTGCGGCGGGAAATGACTTCTTTGAATACCAGCTTATTGATGAGCAGAACGAGCGCAGGGGTAGTCGACAAATAAATGGCGGCGTTGAGGGACGAGGTGTATTGCAGCCCTATATATAAGGTCACCGGAAACAGCACCTGGCCGCATAGCGCCAGAAAAAATACCGTTCCTTTAGCCTTTAGCATCTCCGGCCACTGCTTTTTAACCTGTGAGGCGTAAAGCCCCATAAGCAGAACAGCGGTAAGCAGCCAGCGGGCTTCTGAGAGGACAATAGGGTCGGCCTGAGCCACCAGGATATGACCCACAACATAGTTACCTCCCCAGAACAGAGCGGCGAGGCTGAGCAGTAAATACGGCATAGCTTGATTTCCATAATGTCATGCGGGCAATCGTTATTCAGTCTGGTATCGCTTTTATCTATGAAGATGATGATCCATACTGCCAGCATGAAAGGTTGATGAGATGGTAAGCGCATAACGGCTCAACCTTTAGAGGGTTAGTCGCTTTGCTGTTGATGGGAAAATGATAAGTGCGTGGTCAATGCAAAGCTAATTCATCCTTTTTATTTAAAGGTATCGTTTTTATCTATGAAGTTTACTCTGCGGCAACTTGAATTTTTCATCGCGTTAGCACAGACGAAACAGATCTCTAAAGCGGCGTCACGCTGCCATATTTCGCAGTCATCAATGACGGTTGCTATGCGTAATCTGGAAGAGGCGCTGAATAGTCAGCTTTTTTTGCGTCAGCCCAAAGGCATCCAGCTTACGGCGGGCGGTGAGCGTTTTTTACTTCATGCACAGAAAATTATTAGCGACAGCCAGCATGCGATAGAAGACTTGCAGTACCAGCCTGAACTGACGCGCGGCGAGATAACTATCGGCATTGCTAAAACGCTTTCCGCCTACCTGCTGCCGGCAATCATTAGCGAGGTCGAGCAGCACTTCCCGCTGATGACCCTTCGCTTTGTTGAAGGCGATCCTGCGGAGCTTATCGAACGGCTTCATCATAAGACGCTGGCATTTGCCCTGGTGCTTACGTCGAATATCAGCCACGATTCCGGCCTGGAAATTGAAACTTTTATTCGCTCCCAGCGCCGACTGTGGGTGTCACAGGGGCATCCGTTGCTCAACCTGCCCGCGGTGAAACTGGCTGATATTGCAAATGTCGCTTTTATCATGCTGGATACCGATAAATACCCGGACGTTATTTGCGAGCACTGGCAGGCGAAAGGGGGGCGGCCGAATATCATCTTTACCACCACTTCTTTTGAAGCCGTGCGCAGCCTGGTGGCAAAAGGAAAGGGCGTCACTATTTTATCCGATCTGGTTTATCGCCCCTGGTCGCTGGAGGGGCTACGCGTCATGAGAAAGACGATCGAAGATAGTTCGACCTATATGGATGTCGGCGCTGTCGCGCTGAAGGGGAAACCGCTGGCGGAGAGTGACAGGATGGTGCTTGATTATCTGCGGGGTATCATCATTCGTCTTGATGACCATGCCTGATGGGCTAAAAAAATCCCGCCGGAAATTCAGCGGGATTTTTACTGGTATTCTCAACGCCGTCAGTCGTCTTCCGGGTCATCCAGCTCAACCGGGGTCTGGTAGTCATCCGGTTTTATGACCAGTAAGTCGCAGCGCAGATGGTCAATGACCTGTTCCGCCGTGTTCCCGAGGAAAGCGGCGGACAGCCCGGTGCGCCCGACCGTGCCCAGCACCACAATCCCGGCCTGCAGATGCTCAGCCATGTCCGGGATCACCTCTTCAGGCAGGCCTTTTTCAACGTGAGTCATCTTTTCGTCAATCGCGTATTTTTGACGCAGCGCCTTCATGGCGACAAGGTGTTGACCGCGAATTGCGTCGTTATACACGCTGGGATCAAAGTCAGGGAGTTCAATCGCGATGTTGATAGGCGTAACCGGGTAGGCGCCGATTAAGTGAACTTCAGTATGGTTAACGTCATCGGCCAGTTTCAGCGTCTCTTTCACCAATTTTTCATTCAGTGCGTTATGGTACAGCTCTTCGCTGGCGAGGTTCACCGCCACCAGCGCCTTGCCCCCTTCAGGCCAGGGCTGATCTTTTACCATCCATACCGGGCAAGGGCATTTACGCAGAAGATGCCAGTCAGTAGGGGTAAAGATAACTGCTTCAAGCTTGTCGTGCTGGTGGGCCATTTTGAGCAGCAGATCGTGCCCGCCGGCGATAACTTCCTGAATGATGGCTTCAAACGGACGGTTATGCCACACCACTTTGATATCAATAGGAATGCCGGCTTCGATATAATAATGCGCCTGCTGTTTAATCCAGGCCGTACGCTGGCTGATAACCCCTTTGCGCATGGCGGTGCGTTCATCAGGCGACAGAAGCGTGGTCATTTCGTAGGAAAAGTCATAGATAGGCAGGAAGGCTTTGATTCTGCCGCCAATCCGTTGATGCAAATAAACAGCACGCCGCAGGGCAGGTTGATCGTCCTGGTTAGGGTCAATTGCGACAAGCATGTTTTGGTAGTTTGCCATACAGGTCTCCTTACAACTGCTTAACCACAGTCTGTGAAGTAAGATTAACCCATAAGAAAGGAATGAAACAGGTGGATAGTCCTTGCCGGATCAATTAAACAGAGAAAAGACGACCCGGCAAAGGGGAGGCGGTTATCAGGCGACGTTACGTGACTGGCCCGCCAGGTCTGACAACAGGTCGATGTTCTCGATGGTGATGTACTTGCCTTTCACCGCCAGCATACCGCTTTTCTGGAAGCGGCCCAGCAGACGGCTGATGGTTTCCACCGTCAGGCCAAGATAGTTACCGATATCGCCACGCGTCATGGTCAGGCGGAACTCGCGAGGTGAGAAGCCACGCTGCGCAAAGCGACGGGAAAGATTGTAGATAAACGCGGCAAGGCGCTCTTCGGCATTCTTTTTCGACAGCAGCAGGATCATGTCCTGATCGCCTTTAATTTCGCCGCTCATCAGGCGCATCATCTGCTGGCGCAGGCTTGGCATTTTGCCGGACAGATCGTCAAGGGTTTCAAACGGGATTTCACACACCATCGAGGTTTCCAGCGCCTGAGCGAAACTCGGGTGATGGCCAGAACCGATGGCGTCAAAACCTACCAGATCGCCCGCCAGGTGGAAACCGGTGATTTGCTCATCGCCTTGTTCGGTAATGGTATAGCTTTTGATCGTTCCTGAACGAATAGCGTACAGCGATTTCAGTTCATCACCCGCTTTAAACAGGGTCTGTCCCTTTTGAATCGGTTTTTTACGCTCGATGATATTATCAAGCTGATCGAGTTCATGCTCATTAAGCGTGAAGGGGATGCATAATTGGCTAATGCTGCAATCCTGGCAATGGATAGCACAACCGCCAGACTGAATTCGTCGAATAATACGCTTTTCAGGGATCATAGATATGCTCGGACCGTAATTGATATTGGTCAATTTTAACATCTTTTTTGCGATCAGGTAAGTCTGGCAGAGCGCTATTCAGGCAATAATAAAGGCAGGGAACCAAAAATTAGTCCTCATCTCGTTGAATTCACTGAAACATTAAAGTGCAGCCTCTCTATTCTGGAATAAATAGCCGCACTTTTGGCACCATTTGGTTACAGTAATAAATAACCTTCATGACGTAGCAGCCACTCTTTCCGCGCCACGCCGCCCGCGTAGCCGGTCATCGTCCCGTTACGGCCGATAACGCGATGGCAAGGCACCACGATACTGACCGGGTTTGAGCCGTTAGCGGCGCCGACAGCGCGTGCCGCTCCGGCCCGGCCCAGCTGCTCCGCAAGCTGCCCGTAATGCATCACTCGCCCGCAGGGAATATCACGCAGCGCCTGCCAAACCTGACGCTGGAAATCCGTGCCTGCGGTGGCCGTAGGCAGAGCATCAATTACCGCCAGGTCGCCCGCAAAATAATCGCGTAGCTTATCGCTAAGTCCATTCGGGTTTCGGCTGCTAACGCGTTGAAATCCCTGTGCACCATAGTGAATGTTTAACAGTTGCTCCATGCGGTCGCTATGCTCTTCCCACTCCACGGCCCGCAGCCTGAACTGCTCATCGCACAGGATCCACAGTGGCCCGACGGGGGTGTCAATTTTATCTTCCAGTATTATCAGCACGGTATACTCCGTTTCTGGCTGGCACGAGCGGGTGCCCGGCCAATTCGCAGGCCGAAAAGATAGCATGTACTCAACGATGCCAGCCAGACCTCAAAAGGATTAGCGTAACGAGTGAATACGCTACCCGCAGAATGAGAAAGAATAAAAACCAGTGAGGGTGAAAGGAGGACGTTGCCTCGCGTGTTCATCACCCGAAATACGTCCAACGTTGCGGTCTTATTGGCGCGTCGATTATTTTTCTGCACTGGATAAAATTAATCACCATTATGTTTATTTATTTCACGTTTTTTTAACGCAAATGCAAAATATTTATTTTTAATTTAAAAGATAACGGCTAAATAATTAGCCATTATCTCCTGAAGGATGTCTCAGATCGCTTCCGTTGAGCGCCGGGCAGGGCGGGGTTATAGTAGCCGCAGATAACTCAGGAGGATTGACCGTGAACCTTGACGACAAATCGCTGTTTCTTGACGCCATGGAGGATGTCAAGCCGCTCAAAAATTGCGCAGACAGCCAATGGATCAAACCTCAAAAAGAGAACATGGTCACCAGGCCGGACACCACCCAGCTCGACAATTTTCTCACCACTGATTTTTTAGAGATTATCCCCATGGACACGCCGCTTGAGTACAAGCGTGAAGGGGTACAAACCGGGGTGCTGGACAAGCTCAGGCTGGGAAAATACAGCCAGCAGGCGAGTCTGAACCTCATCCGCCAGCCGGTTGAACGGTGCCGGCAGATGCTGTTTGCTTACATTTTGCAGGCGAAGCAGGATGGCCTGCGCAATCTGCTGATCGTTCACGGCAAAGGGCGGGAAGATAAGTCCCATGCCAACGTTGTGCGTAGCTTCCTTGCCCACTGGCTGGCAGAGTTTGAAGAGGTACAGGCTTTCTGTGTGGCGATGCCGCACCACGGCGGCAGCGGAGCCTGCTATGTGGCGCTAAAGAAATCGGACCAGGCCAAACTGGAAACATGGGAAAAGCACGCCAAACGCAGTCGTTAAGCGTGTCGCCGCGATCATCGCGGCGACAGAATTTACACCGGCATAGATTTTCGAATGGAAGACAGCAAAATTTGTGCTGCCGTGGAAAGTGGTTTATCCACGCGAGTCAGTATGCCGATAGGCTCTCCGGCACCAGGGATCGGAATAGGCAGTGCGGTCAGCGTGCCCTGACGCAAATCATCCTTCACCGCGCCCGATGGCACAAACCAGACGTAGTTATATTCCACGGTAAGCTGGCGCGACAGCGATGCAGAAAGCGTTTCAATGCAGGTCGACGGGAGCTTACATCCCTGAGCGGCCAGCAGTGATTCGGCGTTGTCGCGGGGAACCGTTCCCTGTGGCGAGACAACCGCAGGCCATTCCATCACCCGGCTCAGGGTAATATTTTCATGCAGCAGGGGATGATTAGGCCGTACCACCAGCTTGAGGGATTCCAGGAATAACAGCTCATAATTCAGGCCGGTCATCAGCTCCGGGTCAGACATGCGCCCAATCCCCAGATCCAGCTCGCCAGACTTCAGCCCCGCCAGCAGCATGGTGTTGTTCATGGTACCAACCTGAAGCGTAACGTCGCTCTGCTGCTTATGAAACTCTCCGATGACCGCCGGTAAAATACCCAGCGCCGCCGTGGGAAGCGCGCCAATGCGCACCACGTCGGAAGCCTGATCTTCTTTGCGAGTAAACGACTGCCCGGCATGATTCAGGGCATCAAGCACTTTGACTGCATGGGTCAAAAACTGCTCGCCCGTCAGGGTTAGCTGGGCGCCAAGCCGCCCACGCTCGAACAGACGGGTACCGGTTAGCTGCTCCAGCTCATTTAGGGTTTTGGAGAGGGCCGGCTGGCTCAGGTTAAGGGTTTCAGCCGCGCGACCCAGTGTTCCCTGCTGAGCGACGGCTACGAAAGTATGTAAATGGCGCAAGCGAATGCGCTGACTGAAAAGACCATTTTTTTCCATAACCTGATGTTAAAAACAGTCCGGCTACGCTGACAAGCCTGGTTGTTTGATTTTGATAACCTGATTGCAAAATATCGTTAACATTTTTCTATGGGTAGCAACATAAGCAATTTAAATCAGGCAAGATTTTGTCTGCGAATGCGGCGCTAATTCGCTGAAAAGTGATGCCAGTCAACAGATTTCAATGCCGCCAGTATAAGTTGATTTTTTGTTAATTTATACTGTGATTGATAGCCATTCCTCATAACATCGCGTTATGTAATGTGCTGAAAAAAATTACTTTTTAGGCGCTGCAAAGCGGATCACAAAATGGAAATTCTTCCTGATGAGCGATCGACCAGCTTCTACGCTTTCAGCATTATCCACTGGAGGCATGACATCATGGCGAACACCCTCACGGCTGACGAGATTCGGGACAAGTTTTCGCAAGCTATGTCGGCGATGTACCAGCAAGAAGTGCCGCAGTACGGCACGTTATTAGAACTTGTAGCCGATGTGAACCTGGCGGTGCTGGAGCATAACCCTGAGCTGCACCAGCAGTTAGAAAATGCTGACGAACTGGCAAGGTTAAACGTTGAGCGCCACGGTGCGATTCGCGTGGGCAAGGCTGAAGAGCTTGCGGTGTTAAAACGGATATTCCAGGTGATGGGAATGCACCCGGTGGGCTATTATGATTTATCCCAGGCCGGCGTACCGGTGCATTCTACCGCCTTCCGCCCGATTGACGATCGGGCGCTGGCGCGTAACCCCTTCCGCGTATTTACTTCCCTGCTGCGTCTTGAGTTGATTGACAACCCACAGCTGAGGGCGCGTGCTGCCGGCATTCTGGATAAACGGGACATCTTCACCCCCCGCTGCCGTGAGATGCTGGATCTCCATGACCAACAGGGCGGTTTTAGCGAGGCGGAGGCTAACGCCTTTGTTGCCGAGGCGCTGGAAACCTTCCGCTGGCATCAGCATGCCACGGTTGACGCCGACACCTATCGTGCTCTGCACGACGAACATCGCCTGATCGCCGACGTGGTTTGTTTCCGCGGCTGCCATATCAACCATCTTACGCCACGCACGCTCGATATCGACCGCGTTCAATCGCTCATGCCGGAGCGGGGCATTACGCCGAAAGCAATTATCGAAGGTCCACCGCGTCGTGAACGGCCTATTTTGCTACGCCAGACCAGCTTTAAAGCACTGGAGGAGCCTATTCTGTTTGCCGGGGAGCACCATGGGACGCACACCGCGCGTTTTGGTGAAATTGAGCAGCGTGGCGTGGCGCTGACGCCTAAAGGCCGTGCGCTCTACGACGAGCTGCTACTGGAAGCGGGTAACGGCACTGACAATCTCAGCCATCAGCAGCACCTGCAGGACGTGTTCAGCCGTTTTCCGGACAGCGATGCGCTGCTGCGCCGCCAGGGGCTGGCCTATTTTCGCTACCGTCTGACGCCGGTTGGTGATATGCATCGCCTGTCCATTAAGCCTGGCGACGATCCACAGCTCCTCATTGAACGCGGGTGGCTCGTCGCGCAGCCTATTATCTATGAGGATTTTCTGCCGGTTAGCGCGGCGGGTATCTTCCAGTCGAACCTGGGCTGCGAAGGCGGGCATCGGCAACACGGCCATTCCAGCCGCCTCGAGTTCGAAAAGGCGCTTGGCGCAACGGTTGCCGATGAGTTTAGCCTCTATCAGCAGGCGGAGGATCGCAGCAAACGCCGTTGCGGATTACTGTAAACGCGTTACTCTGCTGGGATGTCAGTCACAAGGAACAGCTGATGGAACACGTTGTTAACGTTGCTCAGGGTCAACTGAGCGGCGTCCTGCAGGGGGATATTGCGGTGTATCGCGGTATTCCCTTTGCCGCCCCCCCAACCGGAAATCTGCGCTGGCGAGCGCCTCAGCCACCGGAACACTGGCAAGGGATACGTGCGGCAGAGACTTTCTCCCCGGCCTGTTGGCAAAGCCTGGAATACTGTAAGGCCGTCGGCGGCGGCGATCCCGGTCAGTTCTCGGAAGATTGCCTGTATCTTAATATCTGGACACCCACCCGGCGAGATGACAAACCGCTACCCGTTATGGTCTGGCTGCACGGCGGCGGTTACACCATCGGCGCAGGTTCTTTGCCTCCTTATGATGGTGCGGCATTTGCTGCCCGAGGCGTGGTGTTGGTCACGGTGAACTACCGCCTGGGGCACCTTGGCTTCTTTGCTCACCCGTCGCTGGATGCTGAAAACCCGGATGGCCCGGTGCATAACTTCGCCTTACTCGATCAGATTGCAGCCCTAAATTGGATTCAGGAAAACATCGCCGCTTTTGGCGGGGATACCGCTAATGTCACATTGTTTGGCGAATCAGCAGGCGCGCGTAGCGTCCTTTCTCTTCTGGCTTCGCCGCTCGCCAGCGGACTTTTTCACAAGGGCATTATACAAAGCGCCTATACGTTGCCGGACATGGATCGCCGTAAGGCCTTAAAACGCGGGGTGGCAGTCGCCAGCCATTTTGGTCTACAAAATGCGAGCGCTGATGAGTTGCGCGCGCTCCCCGCCAATGCGCTTTGGGCGCTGGAGGCCCCCCTTAATATCGGCCCGACGCCCATCAGCGGCGATATTGTCCTGCCGGAGCCGATGCTGGACACCTTCTTTACCGGGCGACAGCACCGTATGCCGCTTATGGTCGGCAGCAACAGCGATGAAGCGAGCGTACTGAGCTATTTCGGAATTGACCCCGCCGGACAGGTTGCGCTGCTGCGCCGGGAAAGGCGTTTTGGCCTTGGGCTTATCAAGCTGTTATATCCCGGCGTCAAAGGGGATGGCGAGCTGGGGCGTCAGGTGTGCCGTGATATGGCCTTCACAACGCTGGGATTTGTTGTGATGCAGGCGCAGCAGCGGGTCGGCCAGCCCTGCTGGCGGTACTATTTTGACTATGTGGCGGAGGCCGAGCGTGAAACTTATGCCAATGGCACCTGGCACGGCAACGAAGTGGCTTACGTCTTTAACACGTTACCGCTAACTCCGCCGGCCAGGGAATATGTGAATGAGCGGGATCTTCAGTTCGCTGCTCAGGTAGGTGATTACTGGGTGAGCTTCGCCCGCAGCGCCGGGGCACAGAGCAAAGCGCTACCGGGACCGTTAAGCTGGCCTGCCTGTATCAAAGGGCGGGATCGTACTCTGCGTTTGGGGGTTCACCTGCGTGCGAAGTTTAAGGTAGAAAACCGCTTTATGCGCATGCGAATGCAGCTGTTTAAACGGGTCATGAAACACCACGTTACCCTGGGGTAATGTTTTATGAAAAAGCGCAGGCCGGGTGAACCGCCTGCGCTTTTTTAGCGTATGGAGCGTCCCGGCGCCGCTCTGGAATAGCGTTTAATCAACCCTGAAATGCGGATGGAAATCTGGTCTATTCTGACAAAGAAGACGGAAAATAGCACCGAAAGCAGGGCGATCATGAGCGTTTCTGCCAGCGGATGATGGAAATTAAACCGATCAAACAGATTGGCGAAAAGCAGGATCACGCTCCAGTGCGTTAAATAGAGTGGGAAAGAGAGTTCACCTAATTTAACCAATGCTTTTGACGACAGCCAGGATTGCACGTATCCATTAAGCATCACCCCCCAGACAATCATTATACCGGCAAGGAAATTGAGCGCTTCATAGACGTTATTCCCTAACACTGACGTAAATAGCGCATAGCTGCCGCTGGAAATATGAGCCCCGGCGAAATAGAGTCCGACAATGATCATCAGCGAGCTGATTTTATTATTCTCGGTCAACGGCATCCGCTCTTTAATGGCCATACCGACCAGGAAGCTCAGCATTCCCAGGAAAACATGCAGGTTAATCGCCAAAAACAGCAACGTCAGCAGCGACATGGTTAGCAGCGGCTTTCGTGTTTTATAGGCGATAAATATCAGCAAAGAGCCATAAAATTCAATCGCCATTGTCCACAGAACGGGGTTGTACTGGATTGCGCCACGCAGATTAACTATCGCTTTTACTGCCCCAAAATAGATCGCGTTAACCAGCCCCGGTTCCCTGATTTTAGTTTCGTTATTAATGAAGTTGCTTGCCTGCTGCAGGTTAAATTCCCGCACGATGGTAAAGACAATATAGGCCAGCAGGCATGAGGCGATAGCCGGAATGGCTAAGCGGGCATAGCGGGATAAAATATTCTTGGCTAGCGGATAATGATTTCTGGCGCTACTGAGGCTAAGTACGATCCCGCTCATCACAAAGAAGATATAAACCGCGGCGGTGCCTGAATAGAAAAAGCCAAAAGGGCTGTTATGGATCCAGCGCTGAACAGCGTGATCGTCGGTAATAGGCGCGTTACTGAAATTATGCAGGAACGGAAAATACATCAACGCCAGGTGGGAGAGAACGACGGCAAAGCTCGCTAGTCCCCGAATCGAGTCAAGATAAACCAGCTTTTTATTCGCCATCCACTCATTCTCAGTCATTTGATTTGTTTGGTTAAATGTTCGCATACCGATCGCAAAAAGTATAGAAAGGCATGCCATTCACGATTCTGCCAGTAATGCCCGACAGAGCGCCTCAAGTCCGGCGGCATTTTCGCTGCCAGGCTTCACCGCCAGGCGGTAACCCGCGCCGGTTTTTACGCTGCTGGCAAAGGGGCGCACCAGCCGCCCGGTTCGAATATCTTCTGCAACCAGCGTTTCATCAGCAATTGCTATGCCAAACCCCTGAATCGCCGCGCTGATAGCCAGATCCATCGTGTCGAAGTGCTGATGTTTACTCATTGTCTGCCACGGGGCCGCGTTATGCGTCAGCCACAGCGACCAGTCGGTACGATCGCGGGTTGGGTGCAGGAAGGTCAACCGCTCCCAGACGCTTCCGTTTTGCGGCAGCAGCCCCTGGCTGATGACCGGCGTCAGGGCTTCTTCAAACAGCAGCGTGCCGCTCTTTGCCTGCTGCCCGAACACGATTGCGGCATCAAACGGCTCATGTTTAAAATTGACGCCGTGCTCCACGGTGGTGGTCAGGGCCACCTGTATCTCAGGCATACGCTGTTCGAGCTGGATAAGCTTTGGGACCAGCCAGCGCATCGCACAGGTGGGAGCCTTGAGGCGGATAATCTCAGGTTTATGGCAGGCGCGGTCGGCAACGTCCAGCAGGGTGTTGAATGCGCTCTGAAGATCGGGCAGCAGGGCGCTCCCCTGAGGCGTAAGGCGTAACCCGCGTGCGTGGCGTTCAAATAGTGCAAACCCCAGCCACTGTTCAAGCGTGGCGATTTTGCGGCTGACTGCACCTTGAGTGAGGCAAAGTTCTTTTGCCGCTCTGGTGAGGTTCAGGTGCCTGGCGGTGACCAGGAACGCATCGAGAGTATTAAGGGGAAAGTTACGCCGGGTCATGATGCTCTCCGCTGAGCTATGCATTTTTTGCATGGCTATTATGACAACAATTCGATTGTCGTGGCAATCGCATCCGGATTGAATAGTTATGCAAATCGCATATTGTTCAGGAGCAGCTATGGCCATGCAAACCCCGGTACAACATCGTTCAAAATTGCCGGACGTAGGAACCACGATTTTCACGGTGATCGGCCAGCTTTCCGCGCAGCACCAGGCGATAAACCTTTCTCAGGGCGCACCAAACTTTCCGTGCGATCCTCAATTAATTGCGGGCGTTACCAAAGCGATGCAGGAAGGGCATAACCAGTATGCCCCGATGACGGGTCTTGCTTCCCTGAAGCAGCTCATCGCTGAAAAAGTGCTGAGCCTTTACGGTTCAAGCTACAGCCCGGCCGATGAGGTACTGGTAACCGCCAGCGCCAGTGAAGGGCTCTATTCCGCCATCAGCGGGCTGGTGCATCCCGGCGACGAGGTTATCTACTTTGAGCCGTCCTTTGACAGCTACGCACCGATTGTTCGCCTGCAGGGCGCCACGCCGGTTGCGCTTAAGCTGAATCTGCCGGACTTCACCATTAACTGGGACGAGGTTCGGGCCGCTATCACGTCGCGCACGCGCATGATTATTGTGAACACGCCCCACAACCCAAGCGGGCAGGTATTTAGTGCACATGATCTTGAGATGCTGGCGGCGCTGACCCGTAACACCGATATCGTGATCCTGTCCGACGAAGTGTACGAACACATCGTGTTTGACGGTAAAAAGCATCACGGCATGGCGACGCATCCGCAGCTTGCCGAGCGAAGCGTGATTGTGTCGTCATTCGGTAAAACCTTCCACGTGACCGGCTGGCGCGTGGGTTACTGCCTGGCGCCTGCGGCGTTAATGGATGAAATCTGCAAGGTGCATCAGTTCCTGATGTTCTCTGCCGATACACCAATGCAGTACGCCTTTGCTGACTATATGCGCGACCCGCAAACTTATCTCTCGCTGGCGGCGTTTTATCAGCGCAAGCGTGATTTAATGCAGTCTCTGCTGGCCGCATCGCCGTTTGAACTGCTGCCGAGCGGCGGATCGTTCTTTCTGCTGGCCCGCTTCGGGCACTTCAGCGATGAGTCCGACAGCGAAATGGTGAAGCGGCTGATCACAGAATATGGCGTGGCGACAATTCCGCTTTCCGCGTTTTATACCGACGGTACCGATAACAACATTATCCGGCTCTCATTTGCTAAAGATGAAGCCACATTACGGGCGGGCGCGCAGGCGCTGTGCCGGGTTAAGCCACGCTGATAAGGGGTCATGATGAAAAAAATTTATGCGCTAAGTTTGCTTCTTGGGCTGTGTTCTTCGTTTTCTGCGCTGGCGGCCGGCGAGCTGCGTTATGGTCTGGAAGCGGAATATCCTCCGTTTGAGAGCCGCAACAGCGCGGGCGAGCTGGAAGGGTTCGATATTGAGCTGGGCAAAGCCATTTGCCAGGCTGCCAGCCTCAAGTGTACCTGGGTTGAGACCTCGTTTGATGCGCTGATTCCTGGGCTTGCCGCGAAGAAATTCGATGCCATCAACTCGGCGATGAACATCACCGCCCAGCGGCAGAAAAGCATTGATTTCACCCAGCCAATTTACCGCATTCCTTCTCAACTGGTCGGCAAAGAAGGCAGCGGTCTGGAGGCGACGGCGGAAGGGCTGAAGGGTAAAACCATCGGCGTGCTGCAGGGCTCTATTCAGGAAACCTACGCCAAAGAACATTGGGAGAAGCAGGGCGTAAGCGTCGTGTCGTATAAAGATCAGAACATGGCCTGGGCCGATTTGCTGAACGGCCGCATTGACGCCTCGCTGGTGATGTCCGCTGCGGGTCAGGCTGGCTTCCTGAGCACGCCGCAGGGCAAAGGCTTTGGTTTTATCGGCAAGCCGGTGAGCGACGATACCATTCTCGGCAGCGGGATCGGCTTTGGTCTGCGTAAAGGTGACGCTGTCACTAAAAAAGAGCTGGACGCGGCGATTGATAAAGTCAAAGCCGACGGCACCGTCACCAGGCTTGCGCAGAAGTTCTTCCCGGGCATCGACGTTAGCGTGAAGTAACCTTTCTGGCGGCCTGGCGACGGGCCGCCTGCTGAAATTTTTAGCGCTTTTTTCGCCAGAGTATTGTCCATTTTTCGGCAATATCTGGTTTCCTGAAAAAAAACCTTCGTTCCTCCCTCAAACGCCTTCACCGCCCATTGGATTCATTGTGAATTTTGTCTAGAGTGTGCGGTCGTACAGGTAGCAGTCTCTTGCCGCTGTTCTGCCCGAGGGCGGGACGAAACACATCGACATATAAGGACGATTTCTCAGGCATGAATCGCAGACGTTTTATCCAGGCCTCTATGGCTCTTGCCGCTGCCTGCGGCACGCCGACCCTTGCCACGCTGTTCTCCCGAAGCGCCTTTGCAGCCGAGTCCGGCATTGCGGACGGGCACTCCACTGCCTTCGATTTTGCAGTGCTCCAGGGCATGGCGCATGACCTGTCGAAAAAACCGTGGGGAGGCGCGCCGAGAGCGCTGCCGAACACGCTTGCTAACCTGACGCCTCAGGCTTACAACGCCATCCAGTATGATGCTAATCATTCGCTGTGGAACAACATAGATAATCGCCAGCTCGACGTGCAGTTCTTCCACGTCGGCATGGGGTTCCGCCGCCGCGTCAGAATGTTTTCTCTGGACTCTGCCACCCACCAGGCGCGTGAAATTCACTTCCGTCCGGAATTGTTTAACTACAACGACGCGGGCGTGGACACCAAACAGCTCGAAGGCCAGACCGATCTCGGCTTTGCCGGCCTGAAGGTCTTTAAGGCGCCTGAACTGGCGCGCCGTGACGTGGTTTCATTCCTCGGTGCCAGCTACTTCCGCGCCGTAGACAGCACTTACCAGTACGGCTTGTCCGCACGTGGCCTGGCGGTGGACACCTTCACCGACACGCCGGAAGAGTTCCCGGACTTCACCTCGTTCTGGTTTGAAACGCCAAAAGCTTCCGACACCACTTTTGTGGTCTACGCGCTGCTGGACAGCCCAAGCGTAACCGGTGCCTACAAATTTACCATCAACTGCGAAGCCGAACGGGTGGTGATGGAGGTGGACAATCACCTGTATGCCCGTAAAGACGTCAAGCAGCTGGGTATCGCGCCGATGACCAGTATGTTTGCCTGCGGCACCAACGAACGCCGCACCTGCGACACCATTCACCCGCAAATTCACGACTCCGACCGCCTGGCCATGTGGCGCGGTAACGGCGAGTGGATTTGCCGCCCGCTGAATAACCCGCAAAAGCTGCAGTTCAACGCTTTCATGGACGAAAACCCGAAAGGCTTTGGCCTGTTGCAGCTGGATCACGATTTTGCCAGCTACCAGGACATTATGGGCTGGTACAACAAGCGCCCAAGCCTGTGGGTGGAGCCGCGCAACAAGTGGGGCAAAGGATCCGTTGGCCTGATGGAAATCCCGACCACCGGCGAAACCCTCGACAATATTGTCTGCTTCTGGCAGCCGGAAAAACCGGTCAAAGCCGGGGATGAGTTCGAGTTTAAATACCGTCTCTACTGGAGCGGCCTGCCGCCTGTCACCACGGATCTGGCCCGCGTTTACGCCACCCGTACCGGCATGGGCAGCTTCCCGGAAGGTTGGGCGCCGGGCGAACACTTCCCGGACAAATGGTCCCGCCGCTTTGCTATTGATTTTGTCGGCGGCGACCTGAAAGCCGCCGCGCCGAAAGGCATTGAACCGGTGATCACGCTCTCCAACGGCGAAGCGAAGCAGGTTGAGATCCTCTACGTCGAACCGTTTGACGGCTACCGCATTCTGTTTGACTGGTACCCGACCAACGACTCCACCGACCCGGTCGAGATGCGTATGTTCCTGCGCTGCCAGGGTAAAGCCATCAGTGAAACCTGGCTGTACCAGTACTTCCCGCCGCCGGCGGACAAACGCAAATACGTCGACGATCGCGAAATGCGTTAATCACCCCAGCCCCGCCGCGTAAAAGCCGCGGGGCTTTTTTATCGATTTCTCAAATGTTTTGTCAGTGCAGCAATGATGTAGCTGTTAACCGACATTTGTTGCTCGGCCGCAGCAACACTCAGTCGTTCGCCAAAGGATTCAGGATAGCGCAGCGTGAACGTCTTCATTTTTTCTTCTTTTTCAAAAGGTTCAATACCCGCAGAATGGCAGTCCTCCAGGTAGTACTGTAAGGCGGTTTCACCCTCACGAATAAGCCCCGCCGCGCTGTCGGCGACGAAGTCACAGTATCCGGTTAAGCCGAGAAATTTCCCGCGAAAGAGGTTTATTTCGGGAACCCAGGTGATCAACGCTGGCTGGCCGCTGACGATCATAATGTTTGGCAGTGCTTCCGCAGTGGTCATGGTGTGACTCCGATACTCTCAAACCATTCTTTCAGGTTGGCTATGGCCCCTTTATCGGTCTCAGGAGAAGGATGGGGACGATGAAAATGGGCGATGCTGCCGTTAAGCTGGAAGCGTATACGTGAACCGCGGCCGGGGTTGACCTCTCCCCGAGGGCAAGCACCAGCCTTTCTATATCCTGCCATTTCACTCCGGAGGGAACGGGCTTGATGAAAATTTGAATTAGCGTCTGACGATGTTTGTTTCTTAGGTATTCCTGTCCATATCCCATGATTCCTTCCATGATTCGACGTGCAATGTCATCGTAGCATATCGTTTTTTGACTTCAATATTTGAAGTCATTTTTCGCGAAGCATTCCATATTTTGATGAAAATTAATGCAAGAAATGAGCGGGGTATTGGTTTTTAGTATTGATTTTGCATTTATCCATAATGAATTTTTATTCATTACTGTTCTGTCGGTATAAATCGGAGTCAACTTCCTGGTAAAAGTGACATAAGATGGCTGTCACCTATAAGCAAAAACGGGAGCCGCGTGTGGAGCAGCATCAGGAATGGCAGGATGAAGTGATTACGGTCAACGATGAAATCGAGCTGCATTCGGTGAACGAGCGGTTCGTTCAGCCTGTTTTCGCGCTGGTGCAGCGCAACAAAAGCTGGCTGCAAAAAGCCATGAACTGGCCGCAGTATGTTGTTTCCGAGGACGACACGCGCAAAACGGTGCAGGGGAACTACGTTCTCCATCATAAAGGCTACGCGAAGATGTTTATGATCCTCCATCGCGGCGAGCTGGTGGGCGTGTTTTCCTTTAACCAGATAGAACCGACCAACAAAACGGCCTACATCGGCTACTGGCTAAGCGAAGATATGCAGGGGCAGGGCATTATTTCCGCCGTAATTGAGGCTGTGATTAGCAAATATGCACAGGAAGGAACGGTACGCCGGTTTGTCATCAAGTGCATCGTGACCAATCGGGCCAGTAACCGGGTAGCACAGCGCAACGGCTTCACCCTCGAAGGCTGCCTGAAGCAGGCCGAATTCCTGAACGGCGAGTACCATGATCAGAATATTTATGGGCGCATCGCCGATTAAAAAACGCCATAAAACGGCGTGCGGGTGATTCGCTGCTCGCCGTTAATATCCTTCATGCCGCGAAGATGAATGAGTTCGCCATCAATACCTTCCACCGCCGCCTCGTCATAAATTTGCACGTTGTTTTCTATTAGCACGTTGCCCATCACTTTAGCGTGGCCGTACACCTGCACGTTGTTGTCCAGCAGAATAGGGCCGCCGATAAGCGCCGCATCGCCGTAAACCTGAACGCGATGCTTTAGCACGCAGTCGCCCTCGATGATGGCGTTGCCGTAAACCCGTGAAGAATAGCGAATCGTGGGGATCTGACTGTCGCAGCTGCCGGCAATAATACGTGCGTTGCCGGACACCTGCGCACAGTCGCAGATCCAAACATTGTTCTCTTCGTTACCTTCGATGATCGCATTATCAAAGACAGCCGAGCGATGTTCGATAAACGCATTGTTCACTCGCGCATGGCCGTAGACCTGTGCCTGGTGAACGATGCGGGAGGCGCGGACCGTGGCGTTCCCGTAGATTTGCAGCCGCATTTCGGCATCTTCGGTCAGCCCCAGCACGGCAATCACCTCGCTCTGATGCAGCACGCGAGCCGAGCCGTAGATATGGCACTCTCCGCTGATGCGCGAGCCATCAACATGCGCATTGCCGCTAACTTTTGCACCCTGGCAAATTTCAGACTCGCCGCTAATTATCGCGTTCTCTTCGACTCGTGCATTGCCCCATATAAAAGCGCCAGGCTCAAGCCAGCAGTTTCCCGACTGACTCAGATTAGCCTCTTGTTCTACCCAGCCGCCGCGTTGTCCTATCTCGACATCGCCGAAAGTGTAAAGCGCCTCAATTTGCCAGAGCCGAACTTGCCGCAGTTCGCCCTCGTGCTGATAATCATGGTGCTGTGAATCGTTCGTTAGCCGGTATTTTTTCATCGCCATTTCTCGCAGTGTCCTGATGATAAACGTAGCAGGTAATTGAGCGGCGTAGCGTTACGCGGCGTAATCGCATAAAATGCATTTAAAATACATTTTAAAAAATAAACAAAATGAAGAAATCAACCACCGGCAGCTTTATTAATCTTCCCGCAGGCTACTTTGGGATGGTGCTGGGTACGATTGGCATGGGATTCGCCTGGCGTTATGCCGCGACTATCTGGCCGGTTCCGTCGTGTGTAGGAGAGGCGCTGGTTGCGCTTGCGGGCGGTATCTGGCTGCTGCTGGCGCTGGCGTTTCTCACCCGTCTGGCTCGCTACCCGCAAAGCGTGATTGCGGAAATCCATCACCCCTTGATGAGCAGTTTTGTTAGCCTGTTCCCGGCCACAACCCTGCTTGTTGCCATCGGCATTGCGCCTTATCTGCGGCCGCTTGCGGTGGTGATGTTTGCCTTTGGCGCCGTGGTTCAGCTGTGCTATGCGGCCTGGCAGTCAGCGGGATTATGGCGGGGGACGCATCCTCAGGATGCCACGACGCCGGGGCTGTACCTGCCGACGGTGGCGAATAACTTTATTAGCGCGATGGCCTGCGGCGCGCTGGGCTATCACGACCTGGGGATCCTGTTCCTTGGGGCGGGCGTCTTTTCCTGGCTGAGTCTCGAACCGGCTATTTTGCACCGTATGCGCAGCGCCGGGGAGCTTCCGACGCCGGTGCGCACTTCGCTGGGCATTCAACTGGCCCCCGCGCTGGTGGCCTGTAGCGCTTATTTGGCGGTGAACGGCGGCGTGACGGATTTCTTTGCGAAAATGCTGTTTGGCTATGGCCTGCTGCAGCTGCTTTTTATGCTGCGCTTAATGCCCTGGTATCTGGCGCAGCCGTTTAACGCCTCCTTCTGGAGTTTCTCATTCGGTCTTTCCGCGCTGGCCACCACCTCGCTGCACCTCAGCACCAGCAGCGCTGATGGTCTGTTCCATCTTATTGCTGTGCCACTTTTTGTTTTTACTAATGTGATTATTGGCCTGCTGTTGGCACGCACTTTTATCCTGTTAATGCAGGGGAAATTGATTGTGCGTACCGCACGGCCAGAAAAAAAGGATCTGTCATGACCGAGAAGTCTGAAAGCTACTACAGCGAAGAATACGGCTTAACCGCCACCCATTCTGACGTTTTGAACGCCGTAAAATATGTTGTTCCAGGTAAAGCACTGGATCTTGGCTGCGGCGGCGGGCGCAATAGCCTCTACCTGAATCAGAAAGGGTTTGATGTTACCGCATGGGATAAAAACCCGATGAGTATCGCGAATCTGAACAAGATTATTGAGGCTGAAGGGCTGAAAAACATCGTTACGGCGCAGGTGGACCTTAACCAACTGAGCTTTGACGGTGAATATGATTTCATTCTCTCAACCGTGGTGATGATGTTCCTCGAGCGCAGCACCATTCCGGGTTTAATAGCCAATATGCAGCGCTGTACAAAACCCGGCGGTTACAACCTGATCGTCGCGGCGATGGATACCGAAGATTTCCCCTGCACGGTAGGGTTCCCGTTTGCCTTCAAAGAGGGCGAGCTGCGAAACTACTATGAAGGCTGGGAGCAGGTTAAGTACAACGAGGACGTTGGTCAGTTGCATAAAACTGATGAGAACGGTAACCGCATTAAGCTGCGTTTCGCCACGATGCTGGCGCGGAAAAAGTAAAGGTTAACCCTCCCCCCGGCCCTCTCCCTGGAAGGGAGAGGG
Organism: Cedecea sp.; assembly: GCF_036500665.1. NCBI lineage: Bacteria > Pseudomonadati > Pseudomonadota > Gammaproteobacteria > Enterobacterales > Enterobacteriaceae > Cedecea > Cedecea sp. Next base: position 3,263 of record NZ_DASYBS010000114.1, on the reverse strand, counting down.
GGAATTCAAGCGTTCTCTGTATGAATCCCCTCGCCCCTTTGGGGAGAGGGTTAGGGTGAGGGGAAATTACTTCGCCGCCAGCAGGCAAAGCTTCAGGGCCACGTTATACGAAGCCTCAAACGCCCGCAGGGGTAAAAACTCAAACCGGGAGTGGAAGTTGTGTGCGCCGGTAAAGAAATTCGGCGTCAGTAGTCCTTTTGCCGAGAGCGCCGCACCGTCCGTGCCGCCACGCATTGGAATCACTTTCGGCTCAATCCCCAGCTCATCCAGTGCGGCAAAAATCAAATCAATTGCCCGGCGATCGTCGGTAATCGCGTTGCTGATATTGCTGTAGGTATCGCTGATGCTGTACTCCACGCGCGCGGTGGGGTATTGCGCGGCAATCTTCTGCGCCACTTCGCCAATCTGCTGCTTGCGGCGTTCAAAGTTGGCCTGGTCGAAGTCGCGAATATTTGCTTTCAGCAACGCTTCGCTTTGCGAGGCCTGGATGCCGTTAAACCAGATGTAACCTTCGCGGCCTTCAGTGTGCTCAGGCGTTTGCTTGCGGTCAAAGTGGCTGATGTAATCCATCGCCATCAGCAGCGGGTTCACCAGCACGCCTTTGGAGGACATCGGGTGGCTGGTCACGCCGGTAAACTTCAGCTCTGCGTGGGCGGCGTTAAAGTTTTCATAAACCACTTCACCCAGTTCGCAGCAGTCGATGGTCCAGGCAAAATCCACGTCAAAACGCGCCAAATCCAGCGCCTTCGCGCCGCACAGGCCAATCTCTTCATCCGGGACAAAGGCCACAACGATGTCACCGTGCTGATGTTCTTTCGTCAGGTTCTCCAGCAGCGTCATCACCACCGTTACGGCGGCTTTGTTGTCCGCGCCCAGCACGCTGGTGCCGTCGCTGAAGATAATCTCCTCGCCTAAGTAGGCGTTGATTTCCGGATGTTCCGCAGTGCGCAGCCAGATATTTTCTTTGGCGTTCAGGCACAAATCCTCACCGGTAAAACGCAGGATCTGCGGGTGTATGTCCGGGGACAGGCCGACGTCAACGGTGTCGATATGGGTGATAAACCCAACGCGCGGCGCACCTGGCACATTGCCTTTCTTCACGGCGGTAACCGTGGCGTGCTCGTCAAGAGTGATATTTTCAAGGCCAAGCGTTCTTAATTCTTCCGCCAACATGCTGGCCATTACATGCTGCCCGGGCGTGCTGGGCAGGGTGTTTACACGCGGGTCACTTTGGCTGGTCACCGCCAGATAACGGAAGAAACGCTGAATTAACCGATCGCTTAGCGACGAAGACATAGTGTTTCCTTATTGCTCGATGTTGTTTGTTAGAAGCCTGAATTTAATGTTATTTATTAAAACGCTTTGTACAAGCTTTATTCAACAGGACCAGGGTAAACACCACAGGATGACAGCGATGAAAACAAAGATTACAACGCTTGCACTTGCCATAGCGGCACTCTCTATCAGTACCAGCGTCTCGGCCAGCACGCTGGTTTACTGTTCTGAAGGCTCACCGGAAAACTTCAATCCGCAACTTTACACCTCCGGCACCAGCGTGGATGCCAGCGCGGTACCGGTCTATAACCGGCTGGTGGACTTCAAAGTTGGCACAACCGAGCTGCAGCCAAGCCTGGCGGAAAGCTGGGACGTAAGTGAGGACGGAAAAGTGTACACCTTCCATCTTCGTAAAGGCGTGAAGTTCCAGAGCAATAAATACTTCAAGCCTTCGAGGGACTTTAATGCCGACGACGTCATTTTCTCGTTTATGCGCCAGAAGGATCCCAGCCATCCTTATCACAACGTCTCCAGCGGCAACTATTCCAACTTTGAAAGCCTGGAGTTCGGCAAGCTGATTACCGCCATCGACAAAGTGGATGACAACACCGTGCGCTTTACGCTGGCGCACCCGGAAGCACCGTTTGTCGCCGATCTGGGCTGGTATTTTGCCTCTATTCTTTCGGCCGAATACGCGGATACGATGATGAAGGCCGGCACGCCGGAGCGTGTCGACTCCGATCCTATCGGTACCGGACCGTTTGAGTTGAAGCAGTACCAGAAAGATTCACGCATTCTCTATACCGCCTTCCCGGATTACTGGCAGGGTAAGTCGAAGATTGATCGTCTGGTCTTCTCCATCACGCCGGATGCCTCGATCCGTTACGCAAAACTTGAGAAAAACGAGTGTCAGGTTATGCCATTCCCAAACCCGGCGGATTTGCCGCGTATGAAGGAAAACAAAAACATTAACCTGATGCAGAAAGCGGGGCTGAATACCGGATTCCTCGCCTTTAACACTCAGAAACCGCCGCTGGATAACGTGAAGGTGCGCCAGGCACTGGCGATGGCTATCAACAAACCGGCGATTATTCAGGCGGTGTTCCATGGCACGGGTATTGAGGCGAAAAATCTGCTGCCGCCGGGTGTCTGGAGCGCGGATGATAAGCTTAAAGACTACGATTATGACCCCGGGAAAGCCAAAGCCCTGCTCAAAGAGGCCGGGTTTGCTAACGGCATGAGCATCGATCTGTGGGCGATGCCGGTTCAGCGTCCGTATAACCCGAATGCTAAGCGCATGGCGGAAATGATCCAGGCCGACTGGGCGAAAATTGGCGTCACGGCGAAGGTGGTTACCTACGAATGGGGTGAGTATCTTAAACGCGTGAAGGGCGGTGAACATCAGGCGGCGCTGATGGGCTGGACCACGGCAACCGGCGATCCGGATAACTTCTTCGGGCCATTATTTACCTGCACGTCGGCCAACGGCGGCTCTAACTCGTCAAAATGGTGCTATCAGCCGTTTGATAAGCTGATCCTTGAAGCCCGCGCCGAAGGTAATCATGACAAACGCGTCGAGCTGTACAAAGAGGCGCAGCAGATGATGCACGACCAGATGCCGGCGGTGATGATTGCGCACTCCACCATTTTCGAGCCAGTGCGTAAAGAGGTGACAGGGTATGAAATTGACCCGTTCGGGAAGCATATCTTCTATCAGGTTGATGTGAAGAAGTAGCTGGCGCAGGGGGGACAGGTGGCCTGAGCATACCTTCTCTGTAAGTTTGGGAATTTTCCGTTCACTCGTTGATCTGTTGTCTATGCAGATTCAGATCACGGTGAACGTGTGAGGGGGAATTACGCCATTCCCCCTCACAACCCCCGGCGCCCGGCGAGCTCATCGCCGCTGAAGCGGTAAACCCACCGGCTATCACCCAAACATTCGGGGTCGTTCGCGATTCGTTCCCGACGATCGCTCTCTTTCGCTGCTC
>NZ_DASYBS010000113.1:0-208792 GCF_036500665.1 Cedecea sp. | reverse complement strand
AAGCGTTTATTTTCGCTTTCGTCTGACTGACTACCGGGTTGTTAAGCCGCTTTCGAAGCCGCTTCGCCGTGTCAGTGGAGGCGCATTATAGGGAGTTCTCAGAGCCTGACAACCCCTAATTTGAAAAAACTTTCTGACCGCGTACTTTTTAATCGTAACGCTTATTTTTGGCGCTGTTTAATGGCTTTTGGCAGGTCTGCAAGGCTATTAATCACCAAATCTGCAGTCGCCTCCCCCTCTTCGGTCACTGATTTGCCGCTGCGAACCAGAACTTTTGTTCCTACCATTGCCGCAGCCGCTGCCTGCATGTCTTCGATTTTGTCGCCAACCATATAAGAAGAAGCCATATCGATGTGCAGGAAGTCCCGTGCAGAAATCAGCATCCCCGGCTGCGGCTTACGGCAGTCACAGTTCTGGCGGAACTCTTCCACGCTTCCTTCCGGGTGGTGCGGACAATAATAGATACCGTCGAGATCGACACCACGGTCAGCCAGCGACCAGTCCATCCACTCGGTCAGGTTTTCAAAATCTGCCTCAGTGAACATCCCGCGAGCAATGCCGGACTGGTTGGTTACCAGTACCAGAGCGAAGCCCATCTCTTTTAACTCACGCATTGCTTCTATAACACCATCAATAAACTCGAATCGGTCAACTTCATATACATAGCCATGATCGACATTAATGGTGCCATCGCGGTCGAGAAAAATAGCGGGTACGGACTGTGCCACTTGAGAACTCCTGAAACGGGTTAATTGCGTCTAGTATCGCATGATTTAGTAATAAGGAGAGAGCTGTCCTTCACTCCCTGATTGATTTAGACGTCTGGATGCCTTAACATCCAGATCGATTACGGTAACTTTGGTTACCGGTAGCAGATAATTCCACGGCGTATACATAAACGATAATAAATAACTCAATGATTAAACTTTCAAATATCACCAAGGTGTTCAAGCAGGGCAACCGCAGCATACAGGCATTAAACAATGTCAGCCTGCATGTGCCTGCCGGGCAAATTTATGGCGTGATTGGCGCATCCGGGGCCGGTAAAAGTACCCTGATCCGCTGCGTAAACCTGCTCGAGCGCCCAACGGAAGGCTCGGTGCTGGTTGATGGCCAGGACCTGACCACGCTTTCTGAAAGCCAGTTAACCAAAGCTCGTCGCCAGATTGGCATGATCTTCCAGCACTTTAACCTGCTCTCTTCGCGCACCGTATTTGGCAACGTGGCTTTGCCGCTGGAGCTGGATAATAAGCCAAAGGAAGAAATTCAACGTCGCGTGACCGAGCTGCTTGATTTAGTCGGCCTGGGCGAGAAACATGATGCGTGGCCAGCAAACCTTTCCGGTGGTCAGAAACAGCGTGTGGCGATTGCCCGTGCTCTGGCAAGCAACCCGAAAGTTCTGCTGTGTGATGAAGCCACCAGCGCGCTCGATCCGGCAACCACTCGCTCCATTCTCGAATTACTGAAAGACATTAACCGCCGCCTGGGGCTGACGATTCTTCTTATTACTCATGAGATGGACGTCGTTAAGCGTATTTGTGACTGCGTTGCGGTTATCAGTAATGGTGAGCTGATAGAACAAGATACGGTGAGTGAAGTCTTCTCTCATCCTAAAACGCCGCTGGCGCAGCAGTTTATTCAGTCCACGCTGCACCTGGACATTCCCGAAGACTATGCGCAGCGCCTGAGCGCAGAGAATAAGGATAAAGCAGTACCTTTATTACGCCTTGAGTTTACCGGCCAGTCGGTCGATGCCCCACTGCTCTCAGAAACCGCACGTACCTTCAACGTGAACAGCAACATTATTAGCGCGCAGATGGATTATGCCGGCGGCGTGAAATTCGGCATCATGCTGTGCGAAATGCACGGCGAGCCAAAAGATACGCAAGCGGCTATTGCCTGGCTGCAGGAGCAACACGTCAAAGTAGAGGTGCTGGGTTATGTCTGAAGCAATGATTTGGTTACTGGCCCGCGGCGTGTATGAAACGCTAGCCATGACCTTTGTTTCTGGTTTCTTCGGGTTCGTGCTCGGTTTGCCTGTTGGTGTACTGCTCTATATCACTCGTCCGGGGCAAATCAGCGCCAACGCGAAGCTTTATCGCAGCCTCTCAGCGATAGTTAACATCTTCCGTTCCATTCCGTTCATTATCCTGCTCGTCTGGATGATCCCCTTTACCCGCGTCATCGTAGGAACCTCTATCGGCCTGCAGGCCGCGATCGTTCCGCTGACCGTGGGCGCCGCGCCGTTTATTGCCCGTATGGTTGAAAACGCCCTGCTGGAAATCCCAACCGGCCTTATTGAAGCCTCACGCGCGATGGGTGCTACGCCGCTGCAAATCATCCGTAAGGTATTACTGCCGGAAGCGCTTCCAGGCCTGGTGAATGCCGCCACCATTACCCTTATTACCCTGGTAGGCTATTCTGCTATGGGCGGTGCCGTGGGCGCAGGCGGTCTGGGTCAGATCGGTTATCAGTACGGTTACATCGGCTACAACGCTACCGTAATGAACACCGTACTGGTTCTGCTGGTTGTACTGGTTTACTTAATTCAATTCTCTGGCGATCGCATCGTCCGGGCTGTTACACATAAATAAACACAACTGCATTCATACAAGGAAAAGGACATGGCTTTTAACTTTAAAACGTTCGCTGCGGTCGGCGCTCTGATTGGCTCTCTGGCCCTGGTGGGTTGCGGTCAGGAAGAAAAAGATCCAAACCACATTAAAGTCGGCGTGATCGCCGGTGCAGAACAGCAGGTTGCCGAAGTGGCTCAGAAAGTCGCCAAAGAGAAATATGGCCTCGATGTTGAGCTGGTGACCTTTACCGACTATGTGCTGCCAAACGAAGCGCTGAGCAAAGGCGACATCGACGTTAACGCCTTCCAGCACAAACCTTACCTGGATCAGCAGATCAAAGATCGCGGCTATAAGCTGGTTTCCGTAGGCAATACTTTTGTTTACCCAATTGCCGGTTATTCCAAAAAAATCAAATCTCTGGATGAACTGCAGCCGGGTTCTCAGGTCGCGCTGCCAAACGATCCGACGAATCTCGGCCGCTCTCTGCTGCTGCTGCAGAAAGAAGGTCTGATTAAACTGAAAGACGGTGTTGGCCTGCTGCCAACCGTTCTGGATGTGACCGAGAACCCAAAAAATCTGAAGCTGGTTGAGCTGGAAGCACCGCAGCTGCCACGTTCTCTGGATGACGCGCAGATTGCCCTGGCAGTCATCAACACCACTTATGCCAGCCAGATTGGCCTGACGCCAGCGAAAGACGGCATCTTCGTTGAAGACAAAAACTCTCCTTACGTGAACCTGATCGTTTCTCGTGAAGACAACAAAGATGCAGAGAACGTGAAGAAATTCGTTCAGGCATATCAGTCTGACGAAGTGAACGAAGCGGCCAACAAAGTCTTTAACGGCGGTGCGGTTAAAGGCTGGTAAGTTTCCATTCTTCAGTTTTACGTAAATAATTTAAGGCGGGCGCAAGCCCGCCTTGTTATTTTGGTTCGAGCTTGCTTCAATGTTCCCCGTTTTACATTCATTGAGGAAAAATTATGCGTGCTTTACCGATCTGTTTATTAGCATTCATGCTGAGCGGCTGTTCAATGCTAAGCAGATCTCCAGTAGAACCCGTTCAAAGCACGGCAGCTGCGCCGAAGACAGAAACCGAGAAACCTAAAGCCCCTCGCCCTGCCCCTGTCAGAATCTACACCAACGCAGAAGACTTAGTGGGTAAACCGTTCCGCGATTTAGGCGAAGTCAGCGGAGAGTCTTGCCAGGCCAGCAATCAGGATTCGCCTCCGAATATCCCGACCGCACGTAAACGCATGCAGATCAACGCTTCCAAAATGAAAGCCAATGCGGTTCTGCAGCACAGCTGTGACATCACCACGGGTACGCCGGGGTGCTACCGTCAGGCCGTTTGCGTAGGCTCCGCGCTGCAAGTTTCGGCGCAATGACCCCTTTTCAGTTTGCGCAAATAGGCGTAGTCCGTTCTCCTTATAAAGAAAAGTTCGCCGTCCCGCGTCAGCCAGGTCTGGTAAAAGATGGCGGCGGTGAACTGCATCTGCTCGCCCCCTACAACCAGGCCGATGCGGTTCGCGGGCTGGAAGCTTTTAGCCACCTGTGGCTGCTGTTTGTTTTCCATCAGACAATGGAAGGTGGGTGGCGCCCGACGGTACGCCCTCCGCGGCTTGGCGGTAATGCGCGAATGGGCGTGTTTGCAACGCGCTCAACTTTCCGTCCCAGCCCTATTGGCATGTCGCTGGTTGAGCTGAAAGGCATTCGCTGCCAGAAAGATGAAGTGATTTTGCAGCTTGGCAGTCTGGATTTGGTAGACGGCACGCCCATTGTGGATATCAAACCGTATCTACCCTTTGCGGAAGCCTTGCCGGACGCGCGTGCCGGCTATGCGCAGCAGGCCCCTCAGGCGGAAATGAACGTGACCTTTACTCCCGAGATTCAGCACCAGCTGGCCGGACTAGAAGGTCGCTATCCGCATATTGCGCGTTTTATCGGCCAGGTACTTGCTCAGGACCCTCGTCCTGCTTATCGTAAAGGTGAGGATGTCGGGAAGACTTATGCGGTTCTGTTGCTGGACTTTAACGTCCGCTGGCGCATCACAGAGCAAGGCTTTGAGGTGTTTGCGCTCGAAGCGCGTTAATTTAGCCCCCCTCTCTTTTGACATCTCTGCCACACTGGTAAACTAAACCACTTTTTTTGAAGCAGGCCGTCTATGGCCTGTTATCCGCCGTTCAAATGGAACCGTAACAACATGCGTACTAGCCAATATCTGCTCTCCACCCTGAAGGAGACACCTGCCGACGCCGAAGTGGTCAGCCACCAGCTGATGCTGCGCGCCGGGATGATCCGTAAGCTGGCCTCCGGTTTATACACCTGGCTGCCGACCGGTTTGCGCGTCCTGAAGAAGGTCGAAAACATCGTGCGTGAAGAGATGAACAACGCCGGTGCTATCGAAATGTGCATGCCGGTGGTTCAGCCAGCAGACCTGTGGCAGGAGAGTGGGCGTTGGGAGCAATATGGTCCAGAGTTGCTGCGCTTTGTTGACCGCGGCGAGCGTCCTTTCGTCCTGGGTCCAACTCACGAAGAAGTGATCACCGACCTGATTCGCAACGAGCTGAGCTCCTACAAACAGCTGCCGCTGAATTTGTTCCAGATCCAGACCAAATTCCGTGACGAAGTGCGCCCACGCTTTGGCGTGATGCGTTCCCGCGAATTCCTGATGAAAGACGCCTACTCGTTCCATACGTCTCAGGAATCCCTGCAGGAAACCTACGACAAAATGTATGAGGCTTACAGCAAGATCTTCTCCCGCATGGGTCTGGACTTCCGTGCGGTGCAGGCGGACACCGGCTCTATCGGCGGCAGCGCCTCCCATGAGTTCCAGGTGCTGGCACAAAGCGGTGAAGATGATGTGATCTTCTCTGACAGCTCAGAGTATGCAGCAAACATTGAGTTCGCTGAAGCTTTAGCGCCGGCAGCAGGCCGCGCAGCGCCAACCGCTGAAATGAGCCAGATTGATACCCCGAACGCCAAAACCATCGCCGAGCTGGTAGAGCAATTCAACCTGCCGGTTGAGAAAACGGTTAAAACTCTGCTGGTAAAAGCGACCGAAGGCAGCGCTTATCCGCTGGTTGCTTTGCTGGTTCGTGGCGATCACGAGCTGAACGAAGTGAAAGCCGAGAAGCTGCCACAGGTAGCAAGCCCGCTGACGTTCGCAACCGAACAGGAAATTCGCGATATCGTGAAAGCTGGCCCTGGCTCCCTGGGTCCGATCAACCTGCCGGTTCCGGTTGTTATTGACCGCAGCGTTGCCGCTATGAGCGATTTCGCCGCTGGCGCAAACATCGACGGCAAACACTTTGTCGGTATTAACTGGGAACGCGACGTTGCGCTGCCGGAAGTTGCGGACATCCGTAACGTGGTTGCCGGCGATCCAAGCCCGGACGGCAAAGGCACATTGATGATCAAGCGCGGTATCGAAGTCGGCCACATCTTCCAGCTCGGCACCAAGTATTCTGAAGCGCTGAAAGCAGCCGTTCAGGGCGAAGATGGCCGTAACCAGACGCTGACAATGGGCTGCTACGGTATCGGTGTTACCCGCGTGGTAGCCGCCGCTATTGAACAGAATTTTGATGACCGCGGTATTCTGTGGCCGGATGCTATCGCCCCGTTCCACGTTGCGATTCTGCCAATGAACATGCACAAGTCCTTCCGCGTGCAGCAGCTGGCCGAAGAACTGTATACCACGCTGCGTGCGCAGGGTATCGATGTGCTGTTGGACGATCGTAAAGAGCGTCCAGGCGTGATGTTTGCCGATATGGAGCTGATGGGTATTCCTCACACCATCGTCATCGGCGACCGCAATCTCGATAACGAAGAGATCGAATACAAACATCGCCGCGCCGGCGAGAAGCAGATGATCAAGGTCAACGAAATCGTTGATTTTTTAGTCAAAAGTATCAAGAGTTGATACTCTCTATGCCGTAAATCAACGCCCTGTAAAACAGGGCGTTTTGCTTATTAAAAGCCGACATAAAGGATTATGTTATGAAATGGTGCGCCTGGATTGCGACACTCTCTTTACTCGTTTCGGGCTGTAGTATGGATATTGCCCTTCCTTCTAAAACAACAAACAAAATCACAAACACACCTCCCTCAGTACTCAAACTTCAGCGCATCAGTTCAGCACCCAATGAAACATTGAAAGAAATTTATCAGCAGGATTTGCAACCAGGGGATCTATTGCTGTCTTCAACGATCAGCCTGACCTCTGTCGGTATTCGCCTCTTCAGTACTTCAGCGGTAAGCCATGTTGCAATTTATATTGGCCAGGGCGAAGTGGCTGAAGCCGTTGGATCTGGCGTGCAGATAGTCACGCTTGAAGAAGTCATGCAGCATAGTGATAAGCTTCTGGCTTTGCGTTTTCCTGAACTCACGACGGCACAGGCTGCCAGCATCAGAGAATTTGCCCACAGCAAATCTGGTAAGGGTTATAACTATAAAGGGATTATTGAAATGGCTCCCTTCATGGTGACAAAACAGCTTTGCTCGCTAAATCCGTTTTCGAAAGAGTTTCGCCAGCAATGTATAAAAGGTCTCGCTGCTTCTCAACTCAGTACCCCGGATGGCAATAAAGCGAACTACTTTTGCTCCGAGTTTGTTCTTGCCGCCTATGAGCACGCAGGCACACCGTTGACGCAAGCCTCTCCTGGCTGGGTAAGCCCGGCAGATTTGCTTCATATGCGTGAGGGAGATGTTGCAACGTTGGCACCAACGATGCCGCTCAGCTACGTCGGGCACATTAAACCCGGCATTTACCTGAAGGCTCGCAGGCTGGCAACGCTGTAAAAAAGCCCTGCAATTGCAGGGCTTTTCGTTTTAGTCGTTACAGTCTTTGCCGGGCTTAAACTTCGCGCCCTTGTCGGCCACCAGCGCTTTTTGCAGCTCACCGCTGTCTGGTGAAGCCTGAAGCGTAAAGTGCCCTTCTACTACCAGCAAAATTGGCGCATTGTTCTTACCGCGCGCCGCCGCATAGCCTTTTTCCAGCTCGGCGTTATCCGCTATGGCAAAAGTTTTACCGGTGGCGCAATCTTCGAATACAGCGGCGTCAGCCATGTATTTGTACTTACCTTTCATCGGCATTGGCGTTGAAGGCAACTTCGCATCCACCGCTTTCAGCGTGTAGTTGAACTGCGATTCGATCGGGTTGCCTTCGCGATCCAGCATCACCAGGCTGTCGCCCTTTGGATGGAAGTACTGCTTTTCACCTTCGCTGTCGGTTAAGACCAGCTTATCGGCCGTACGTGCCCATTTACCGTAGCTGGCAAACGAGGCTCCCTTACCCTGGTAAGTCTGGTTCATCACCCAGGTGCCGTCCTTTTCCAGGAACAGAGAGGTTTCAATCCCTTCACAGTCTGCGCAAGGCACTACGCCGCGATAGCTTTGCTGCATTGGTTTCAGTTCCGCCGCCTGAGCCGGGATCAGGGTCTGCGTTTCCGTACGATTATTACAGCCAAATAGCGTGAACAGGCTAAGCGCTGCCAACGCTGCCAGAAGACTCTTCTTCATGCTTTATTCCTTATGCCGTTGTCCCAATATTCGCCGCTAGTCCGGATGACGGCGAACTTTGCCGCGTAGTGCCTTGGTTGTCGACTTCTGCGCCTTTGAGGCCAGACGCCGCTCTTTAGAAGCCCGCGTCGGCTTTGTCGCGTAGCGGCTCTTCTGCACTACGGTGAGTTCTTGTATCAGTGAAACCAGGCGAGCAACCGCGGCTTCGCGGTTCATCTCCTGGCTTCGGTATTCCTGGGCCTTAATCACCACCACACCTTCAGGCGTGATTAAGTGATGGCTTACCGCCAGCAGACGTATCTTATACGACTCCGGCAGGCTGGAGGCAGGGATATCAAAGCGTAAGTGAATAGCCGTTGAGGTTTTATTCACATGCTGCCCCCCGGCCCCCTGGGCGCGGATAGCGCTAATCGTCACTTCATTGTCCGGGATGGATACCGTCCGCGACACCGAAATCATCGCTGCTGCCAGGCCGTAAAGTGGATTTCCAGATTATTCTCGCTGTCCGACAGCCAAATCGCGCCATCCTGAATGGTCGCCTGCAGGTTCATGGTGCGTGTGCCAAACTCGCTTAGCTTCGCCAGCTGAGCATCATCCAGATACCAGATAGACAGGTTTTTAAACTGGCTCAGGCGATTCTGGTTTTGCTGCCACCAAATTTCCGCCGCCCGACTATTATAGGTAAACAATGCCACCTCAGCTGCCTGGCTGCAGGCTTTTTTCACGCGGCGCTCTTCCGGCAACCCAAGCTCTACCCACAAATCAATGCCAAGATGGTCATTTTTTCGCCAGATCTCCGGCTCTTCTTCCGCGCTGAGCCCACGCGTAAATTCCAGACGTTCATCCGCATATTTAATCCACGCCAGCAGGCGAAGCATCATGCGTTCCTGCGTTTCCGAAGGGTGGCGTGCCAGTGTCAGGCTGCTGTCCATAAACCGATTACGATCGAGATCGGCTACATTCACCGTCGCCTTATAAATTGTCGCTTTTAACGCCATCACACTTCTCCATACACAATTGCGCGCTATTGTAGCGAAATAACACACCTGCGGCTCGAAGTATGGCGGGTATACCCTAAATAATTCGAGTTGCAGGCAGGCGACAAGCTCGTGAATCCCCAGGAGCTTACACAAAGTAAGTGACTGGGGTGAGCGAGTGCAGTTAACGCACCTGCGGCTCGAAGTATGACGGGTATATTTGCGTGGCTGATATCGGTTACATTGCTGTGGTATAGTCACCTTGCTAAACAGAGTTTATCTTCGTAGGCTTAGACTTGACCCCACGAATAGGTCTGAAGTCGGGACTCTGAGAGGAGGGTATGTGGAAAAGTATTGTGAATTGGTACGACAACGCTACGCGGAAATTGCCAGCGGTGATTTAGGCTACATTCCTGATGCCTTAGGATGCGTATTGAAGGCTCTGAACGAAGTTGCCTCCAGCGAGGCCGTCTCGGAGTCGGTCAGGGAACAGGCGGCTTATGCTGCCGCGAACTTACTGGTGAGCGATTATGTCAATGAATGATGCGTATCAACCCATCAACTGTGATGATTATGACAATCTCGAGCTCGCCTGCCAGCATCACTTGTTACTTACGCTGGAATTAAAAGACGGGGAGATTTTCAAGGCCAAAGCGAGCGATCTGGTTTCTCGTAAAAACGTTGAATACCTGATTGTCGATGACGCCGGCGCCTCGCGTGAATTACGCCTTGATAAGATTAACAGCTTCAGTCACCCTGAAATTGGCACCATTGTAGTCAGCGTTGAATAACGGTTGTCACCGCATATAACACAAAACGGGCAGCCAGGTTGGTTGCCCGTTTTGTTTACGGCTTCATTGAGGCGTAGTACGCCGCCAGATTACTGATATCCTCATCCGAAAGCCCGCTGACGTAAGCCTTCATGATTTCTGCCTGCCCACCGCTCCGCTCCCCTTTTTTGTAAGCCTGAAGCGAGTGTTCGAGATAGGCTTCGCTCTGCCCGCCGATGTTTGGATAGAGCGGCGCAGACGCTTTACCGTTCATCCCATGGCAGGCGACACAGGTCATCGCCTTCGCTTCTCCAGCTTGGGCATCTCCTTTAGCGAGAGCGGGTAAACTGCAGGCCATTAGCCCAAGCAGCAGTACGATTTTTTTCATTGCTCAACTCCCTTTTGCCAGTCTATATGCCAGCATGAATGATCCGTTGCCTGTCCTTCACGGGTGACAAAAACGCCTGGTGCAGCAATAAGCTGTTCGCCATAAAACAGCAGCGGCGTGGCATCACGCTGCCACGGTGGAATACGCAGTTCCTGCCAGATTTTTTTCAGCGTTCGGCCTTTATCTCTGCCGACAATATGCAGCAGACCTGAGGCCTTAAAGCGAACGCTAACAGCCTCATCCGCCAGAGGTTTTCGCACCGCAATACCGTTTTCGCTAACAGACAGGGTTCCCATGCCTGGAAGAGAGAGCGGTTGATACGGTACGAGCCATGAATAAACGGTCTCTTTGTCTATTTCCTGCAGGGGCACCCAATACAACGCCCCCTGGAAACGCCTGATTTCATGAGCCCCCAGGCGCAGGCGAGGGTTTGCATCTTCCCGGCTCAGGGCAACTTCCTGCCAAAGACGCTCGAGCGCCGCGCGCGAAGGCATTGCCGCACGGTGATAAGCCAGCCAGCGGCGCAGTAAAGCAAAACGTCGGGCCTCGCTCACCTCCGCCAATGGCTCAATACGCAACGCTCCCTGCCGCGACATCAGTCCGCCGAGCTGTTCAGCTAAAAGTTCATCCAGCAGTTGTTCCTGCTCGCCACACAACTCAGCGCTCCGGGCAACGCTTCGTGAAAAGTGAGGCCACCTCTGCAGCAGCAGGGGAACCACCCTCAGGCGCAGGAAATTCCGGTCATATTTATCATCCTGATTACTTTCGTCTTCAATCCAGTTTAACTGGTGAACCCGCGCCCACTCTTCAAGCTCAGAACGGGACGTCGCCAGCAGTGGGCGCAATAATGAGGTATCGCCAAAAGGTAAGATAGAGGGCATCGACGCCAGCCCCGCCGGGCCGCTTCCGCGTTTAAGCGCCAACAGGAAGGTCTCACACTGATCGTCCAAATGCTGTGCCGTCAGCAGGACTTCACCTGCCAGAAGCGAACCTGATAGCGCCTGATAGCGAGCGATTCGCGCTTCCCCTTCGATACCCTGCCCACCGGGTGGAAGCTGCACATGAGCCACATCGAACGGCACGCGCCATGCCACACAAAGCGCCCGGCAGTGCTCCACCCAGCTATCCGCCCGCGGGCTAAGCCCATGATGAATATGCATCGCCCGGATCTTAAGCGCAGGTTGCAGCGTATCGCGAAGGGTCACCAGCTGATGCAGCAGAACGGTCGAATCCAGCCCACCGCTAAACGCCACCAGCAACTGGCGGTGAGGATGCAGAAAGGACTGAAGTTCGCGGATAGTCATAGTTCGCCATTACAAAGGGTTTGCCCGGCAAATTACCGGGCATTAACCACGCTGGCAAGGCTTACTGCTGATAAAGTTCCAGCGGTAGGCCGTCAGGATCGCTGAAGAAGGTGAAGCGTTTATCCGTGTAGGGGTCGATGCGAATGGGTTCGCATTTTACGCCATGGCTTTCAAGGTGAGCGATCGCCTGGTCGATATTCTCCACGTTGAATGCCAGGTGGCGAAGCCCGCAGGCCTCCGGGCGGCTTGGCCGCGCTGGCGGGAACGGGAAAGAGAACAGCTCAATAACGTACTGCCCGTTCAGCGCAAGGTCACCTTTCCAGGAGTCTCTCTCCTTGCGATAAACTTCCGCTTCGAGCGTAAACTCCAGCACATCACAATAGAACTGCTTACTGCGCTCGTAGTCCGACGCGATAATCGCGACGTGATGAATTTGCTTTAAACCCAGCATAAAATCTCCTTAGTCACTGCAGGCAAGGTAATCACCGTTTCCCCGCAAAGCAAGCACTCAGGCTTCTTTTAGGACTCGTACTCTGTAGATCCCATCCTCACCGAGTTTTGCCCCGTGAATATCCGTTTCAAAGCCCGGATAATGCTCCCCGACCGAACACAGCATCAGCAGGAAGTCGAGCACCGCACGGCTCTCCCTGGCGATCACTTCTCCGGGCATCACCACCGGCACGCCGGGAGGATAAGGCAGGATCATGTTAGCCGAGACTCGCCCAAGCAGCTCTTCAATCTCCACCGTTTCTACATTGCCTTTTACCTGCTGCTGATAAGCTTCGTGCGGCGTCATACGCATTTCCGGCAGCACATCAAAGGCGCGCAGCATCAGATCCGGCAGGTTATGCTGTTTGATCAGTTTATGGATCCCCTGCGCCAACGTTTGAATACGCATGTTGCGATAAAAATCAGGATCTTCCGCGTACAGATCCGGCAGCATGTTCTTCACCCGTAGGTTAAGATCGTAAGCGCGTTTGAACTCCGTCAGCCCGCGCAACAGGCTTAGTGCTTTGGTTTTATCAATACCGATACTGAATAAGAACAGCAGGTTATACGGGCCTGTTTTTTCTACCACGACGCCGCGCTCGTCCAGGAACTTAGCCACCAGCGCTGCCGGGATCCCCTCCTCCGCCATCTCCCCCAGCTCGCTCATTCCCGGCGTCAGGATGGTCACTTTGATCGGATCGAGGAACATATGATCGGCATCCGCGTCCCGGAAGCCGTGCCAGTCTTCCTCACCGGGCGCTATTGGCCAACACTCGGCCTCGTCAACACGATCGGGCTACCAGATATCGAAGAACCAGTCTTCTGACTCTTCGCGTAAACGCTGTACTTCACGACGGAAATGCAAAGCCCGCTCCACGGAACGATTAATCAGCCGTTTTCCCGGATTGCCTCGCAGCATGGCGGCCGCGGTTTCAATCGAGGCCACCAGCGGGTAGCTTGGCGACGTTGTGGTATGCATCATGTAGGCTTCGTTAAAGGTCTCTTCGTCGTAGTCGCCTTTAATATGGATAAGCGAAGCCTGAGAGAATGCCGCCAGCAGCTTGTGGGTCGACTGGGTTTCATAGATAACCTTGCCCGGTACACGATCGCCGCTCATGCCGCTTTTCCCCTGATAGATCGGGTGAAAGTTGGTATAGGGCACCCAGGCAGAATCAAAATGAATAGACGGCACATCCAGCGTTTTCTTGATGAAGTCGGTGTTATACAGCAGACCGTCATAGGTTGAGTTGGTGATCACAGCGTGTACCGGCCACCGGGCATCTGGCGTCGCCGCCACTTTCTGCTCGATAATTTCACGAGTGAACTCACGCTGAGGAATTCCACCGAGAATACCCAGCGCGTTGCGCGTAGGCTTCAGCCAGATCGGCACCAGGTTAGTCATCATCAGCAAGTGGGTCAGCGATTTATGGCAGTTGCGGTCCACGAGGATCGTACTGCCGGACGGCGCGGCATACATGCCGACAATCTTGTTGGACGTCGAAGTGCCGTTGGTCACCATATAGCTTTGCTCAGCGCCAAAAGTGCGGGCGATATACTCTTCCGCCTCAAGATGAGGGCCGGTATGGTCAAGCAGCGATCCCAGTTCCGTGACCGAAATCGATACGTCAGCCTTCAGCGTATTGCCGCCAAAGAAGTCGTAAAACAGGCAACCAACAGGACTTTTTTGGTAGGCGGTACCGGCCATATGTCCTGGCGTACAGAAGGTATATTTCCCCTCTTTAACATAGGTGAACAGCGCTTTGGTCAGCGGCGGCGTAATCGTATCCAGGTACTCATCGGTGTACTGGCGAATACGCAGGGCGATGTCGTCGGCGGCGCTAAGCGCATATTCGAAGAACCACAGCGCCATGCGCATTTCATTCACGCTAACGTTCAAAGAGGAGTGAGTATTGATAAACGCATACAGCGGCAGGTTTTCATTTAGCAGGTTAATTTCACTGCACAAATCGAGGCTGTATTCGTCCCAGTCAAAGACAACGCCGCAGATGCGTGGATTGTGTTCAATCAGCTTGAGAAGATCGGTGCTGTTAGTCGGGTAGATGAGCTGAAAGCCTTGCAGCTCCAGGGCGCGGTGAAGTTCCTTGATGGGCTCGTCTTTGTAGAAAACGCTGTGCGGCCCCATGATCGCAATAGTATTCAATGTTCACCTCCTGGAAAAAGACTTTGCTAAGCATAGCGCAATGGGGTTTTCCAGGAAGCGATAAATGCAAAAAGGGCCGGAAAATCCGACCCTTATCGCTATTTTACAGCATAAAATCAGGCGTAGCCGTAGCTCATCAGGCGCTGATAGCGACGGTTTAACAGCTCGTCTTTATTCAGCACATCGAGGTCAGCCAGGTCAGCCAGAAGCTGTGCACGCAGGGAAGCAGCCATCACTTCCGGATTGCGGTGTGCGCCGCCAAGCGGTTCTGGAATAACGGTATCGATAAGCTTCAACTCTTTCAGACGAGGAGCAATGATGCCCATCGCTTCTGCCGCCAGCGGAGCTTTATCTGCGCTTTTCCACAGAATGGACGCGCAGCCTTCCGGAGAGATAACCGAATAGGTGCTGTACTGCAGCATATTCACTTTGTCGCCCACGCCAATGGCCAGCGCACCGCCGGAACCCCCTTCACCAATCACGGTGCAGATAACCGGCACTTTCAGACGAGACATTTCACGTAGGTTACGGGCGATCGCTTCTGACTGGCCACGCTCTTCAGCGCCAACGCCAGGATAAGCACCCGGCGTGTCGATGAAGGTAATGATTGGCATATTAAAGCGTTCAGCCATTTCCATCAGACGCAGCGCTTTGCGGTAGCCTTCAGGCGCCGGCATCCCAAAGTTACGACGGATCTTCTCTTTGGTTTCACGCCCTTTCTGATGACCAATGATCATCACCGGACGGCCGTCCAGACGAGCGGTCCCCCCGACAATGGCTTTATCGTCAGCATAAGCGCGGTCACCCGCCAGCTCATCGAACTCGTCAAAAGCCAGGCGCAGATAATCCAGCGTGTACGGGCGCTGCGGGTGACGCGCCAGTTGCGCGATCTGCCATGCGCCTAAATCAGCGAAGATCTTGCGGGTCAGCTCAACGCTTTTCTCGCGCAGACGCTGCACTTCTTCGTCCAGATTAATATCCAGTTTTTCATCCTGGCGGCTAACGGCCGTCAGGGAATCGATTTTCGCTTCCAGCTCTGCAATCGGCTGTTCGAAATCAAGGAAATTCAGACTCATAATATTCCTGTTTTAGTCAAACTCCAGTTCCACCTGCTCCGAACCAATCAGCGTTCGCAAATCGTTAAGTAACCGATCGCTAGGGGAAACACGCCATGCTGCGCCAAAACGCAAACGAGCGCGTGCATCCGCCCTCTGATAGTAGAGATGTACTGGAATTGTCCCCGAACGATGGGGTTCCAGAGACTGACGGAGACGGTTTAAAAGCTGGTCATCAATTTGCCTGTCCGTCAGCGAGATAGCAAGCCCACGCGCGTACTTTTCACGGGCTTCGTCGATGTCCATCAGCTCGCGGGCCGTCATTTTAAGCCCTCCGCTGAAGTCATCAAAGCTGACCTGTCCGCTGACGATCAGGATACGGTCTTTTTCCAGCAGATGCTGGTATTTTTCTAGTGCATCTGTGAATAACATCACTTCCAGACGACCAGAACGGTCATCCAGCGTACAGATGCCAATGCGATTACCCCGCTTGGTGACCATAACCCGCGAAGCAATCACCAGACCCGCAGCCGTGGTCACTTTACCACGATCTGTCGGGTGCATCTCTTTCAGGCGCATGCCACCGACATAGCGCTCAATTTCTTTCAGGTACTGGTTAATTGGGTGACCGGTAAGATACAGTCCAAGAGTTTCACGCTCCCCTTCCAGCACCACCTGTTCCGGCCATGGGATCACGCTGGCATAGGACTTTTCGACCTGCTCAGGCTCTTCAGCCAGGACGCCAAACATATCCGCCTGGCCGATAGCCTCCGCTTTCGCATGCTGGTCGGCCGCTTTCAACGCATCAGCCAGCGCGTTCATCAGCGCAGCACGGTGCGGCCCGAGGCGGTCGAATGCCCCGGACATAATCAGTTTTTCAAGCACCCGGCGATTTAGCTTTTTGATATCGGAACGCGCGCACAAATCAAAGAGATCGAGGAAATGCCCGCCCTGATTACGCGCCTCGATAATGGCTTCAATTGGGCCTTCACCCACGCCTTTGATCGCGCCGATACCGTAAACAATTTCCCCGTCATCGTTGACGTGGAAATGATAAAGACCAGAGTTAATATCCGGCGACAGGACTTTCAGCCCCATGCGCCAGCACTCATCCACCAGGCCAACCACCTTTTCGGTATTGTCCATATCCGCGGTCATCACCGCCGCCATAAACTCGGCCGGATAGTGAGCCTTGAGCCAGAGCGTCTGGTAAGAGACCAAAGCATAGGCGGCGGAGTGAGATTTGTTAAAGCCGTACCCGGCAAACTTCTCTACCAGGTCAAAGATTTTCATCGACAGCTCGCCGTCGACGCCGTTATTTATCGCGCCCTCTTCAAAGGTGCCGCGCTGCTTGGCCATCTCTTCCGGTTTCTTTTTACCCATCGCACGACGCAGCATATCTGCGCCGCCGAGGGTATAACCTGAGAGCACCTGAGCAATCTGCATAACCTGTTCCTGGTACAGGATGATGCCGTAGGTTGGCTCCAGTACCGGTTTAAGGCTTTCGTGCTGCCATTCCACGTCCGGATAAGAAATCGCTTCACGGCCGTGCTTACGGTCAATGAAGTTATCTACCATCCCTGACTGCAGCGGGCCCGGACGGAACAGGGCCACGAGGGCGATCATATCTTCGAAGCAGTCGGGCTGCAGACGCTTAATCAGGTCCTTCATGCCGCGGGATTCAAGCTGGAAGACTGCGGTGGTTTCCGAGCGCTGCAGCATGTCGAAGCTTTTCTTGTCGTCGAGCGGGATGGCGGCGATATCAATCGGCTCCAGCCCTTGTTTTGCCCGACGCGGGTTGATCATTTTCAGCGCCCAGTCGATGATCGTCAGCGTACGCAGCCCCAGGAAGTCAAACTTCACCAGGCCGGCATATTCAACGTCGTTTTTATCGAACTGGGTAACCGGATGCTGCCCCTGATCGTCACAGTAAAGCGGCGCAAAATCGGTAATTTTGGTCGGCGCAATAACTACGCCCCCGGCATGCTTACCGGCGTTACGCGTGACGCCTTCCAGCTTGCGCGCCATGTCGATCAGTGCTTTAACTTCTTCGTCAGCGTCGTAGATCTCCGGCAGCTGAGGCTCTGCCTCGAAGGCTTTCGCCAGCGTCATGCCAGGATCCGGTGGTACCAGCTTGGAAATACGGTCGACAAAACCGTAAGGGTGGCCGAGCACGCGGCCTACGTCACGAATAACCGCTTTTGCCGCCATCGTACCGAAGGTAATGATCTGTGAAACGGCTTCGCGACCATACATCTCTGAAACGTGGTCGATAACCTGGTCGCGTTTCTCCATGCAGAAGTCGACGTCGAAGTCGGGCATGGAAACACGTTCCGGGTTAAGGAAACGTTCGAACAGCAGGTCAAATTCCAGCGGATCGAGGTCGGTAATTTTTAGCGCATAGGCCACCAGCGAGCCTGCGCCGGAGCCACGGCCCGGCCCTACCGGCACGCCGTTATCCTTCGACCACTGGATAAACTCCATTACGATCAGGAAGTAGCCGGGGAACCCCATCTGGTTGATAACCTGCAGCTCGATATCCAGACGCTCGTCGTATTCAGGGCGTTTTTCAGCGCGAACTTCAGGATCCGGGAACAGGAACTCAAGACGCTCCTCCAGCCCCTCTTTGGATTTCATGACCAGGAAGTCTTCAGTGGTCATTTCACCGGTAGGGAACTGCGGCAGGAAATACTCGCCAAGGCGCACGGTGACGTTGCAGCGTTTGGCAATTTCAACGCTGTTTTCCAGCGCTTCAGGGATGTCCGAGAACAGCTCGCACATCTCTTCTTCGCTACGCATATATTGTTGAGCTGAATAGTTGCGCGGACGTTTAGGGTCGTCGAGCGTAAAGCCATCGTGGATCGCTACGCGAATTTCGTGCGCGTCAAAGTCACCCGGTTCGAGAAAACGAACATCGTTGGTTGCAACGACCGGCAAGCCTCGTTCATCGGCGAGCGCCACTGCGGCGTGAAGGTAGCTCTCTTCATCAATCCGCCCGGTGCGAATCAGTTCCAGATAGAAGCGATCGGCAAAATGCTGCTGATAGAACGCCAGACACTGATCGACCAGCGGCTGGTTCCCACGAAGCAGGCTTTTGCCAATATCTCCCATGCGCCCGCCGGAAAGCAGGATCAAACCGTCATTGAGCTCGACCAGCCATTCACGATCGATAATCGGGCCCGCTGCGCCGTAGCCGCGCTGGTAGGCGCGAGAAATCAGTAAGGTAAGATTCTGATAGCCTTCATTGTTCGTGGCCAGCACCGTCAAATGACTCAATTCGTCACCCAACAGCTCGTTAGCCACGTTGAAGTCAGCACCGATGATAGGCTTAATGCCGGCGCCATGGCCGGAACCGTAGAATTTCACCAGGCCGCAAAGGTTGGTGAAATCGGTGATAGCGAGAGCAGGCATGCCCAGCGCCGCGGCTTTTTTTACCAGCGGCCCGGTTTTTGCCAGCCCATCAATCATGGAATAGTCACTGTGCACCCGAAGGTGAATGAAACGTGGTTCAGCCATCTCTCACCAATTACTCTGTATCAGCTACTTGCGGGTCAGGACAGCAGTCCAAGCGCGCGTTTAACAGGGGCAAAGCTGCGGCGATGGTGCTCAGTAGCCCCATGCTCGGCAAGCTTCTCAAGATGAAAAGCGGTCGGATAGCCCTTGTGTTGGGCAAAGCCGTATTGTGGGAAGCTAACGTCCAGCTCGGCCATTTCACGGTCGCGCGTAACTTTGGCCAGTATTGACGCCGCGCTGATTTCTGCCACCCGGCTGTCGCCTTTTACTACCGCCAGCGACGGCACAGGTAACGCAGGGCAGCGGTTGCCGTCGATCAACACATATTCCGGAACGACGCTCAGGCCCGCAACCGCACGCTGCATTGCCAGCATCGTGGCGTGCAGAATATTGAGTTGATCAATCTCTTCCGGCTCGGCGCGGCCCAGACTCCAGCTTAATGCCTTGTCGATAATCTCGTCATACAGCGCCAGCCGACGCTTTTCTGATAATTTTTTCGAATCCGCCAGCCCCACGATCGGCCTTGCTGGATCAAGGATCACCGCCGCGGTGACAACCGCGCCGACTAACGGGCCACGGCCAACCTCATCGACGCCAGCGACCAAATGAGTATGGGGATAAATAAAGTCCATCATTCTGCCAGCTCCAGCACGGCATCCGCCGCCTGTTTATCCGCGTTGCAACGGATCTGCCGGTGCAAATCCCGAAAAGTATCATGCACCTGGTGACTGACCGCGCCGTCTTCCAGCAGCGGCTCCAGCGCGCATGCCAGTCCAACAGGCTCACACTCGTTCTGCAGCAGCTCTTTGACCAGTTCGCGCCCGGCCAGCAGATTCGGCAGCGAGACATAATCGGTTTTCACCAGGCGCTTCGCCAGCCAGAAGGTGAAAGGCTTCATGCGGTAGCCTACAACCATCGGGCATTTCGCCAGCATACATTCAAGCGCAGCTGTCCCGGAGGCCAGAAGCGCGGCATCGCTGGCGATCATTGCTTCACGCGCTTTTCCATCAAGCAGATGGACGTGAAGCTCTGGGGCAACCTCAGCCTTAATCTTTTCAAACTGCTCGCGGCGCTTTGCATTCACCAGCGGCACGACAACGTCAAGTGCGGGCCAGCGTTTACGCAGTAGCTGTGCGGTTCTCAGGAAGTCTGCGCTTAGCATTTCGACTTCAGCCCCACGACTGCCAGGCAGCAGCGCCAGGCATTTTGCATCAGGCGCGATGCCTAATGCTGCACGAGCAGCTTTTTTATCCGGATCGAGCGGCATAGCGTCCGCCATGGTATGCCCGATGAAGCGACACGGTACATTAAACCGGTCGTAAAACGCTTTTTCGAAAGGCAGAAAAGCCAGCACCAGATCGGTCGCTCTGCCAATTTTGAAAACGCGTTTTTGCCGCCATGCCCAAACAGACGGGCTGACGTAGTGGATCGTACGGATCCCCTGCTTTTTAAGGTTGCCTTCGAGGGTAATGTTGAAATCCGGGGCATCGATGCCGACAAAGACATCGGGCTGCAGTTCGGTGAAGCGCTTCGTGAGGTCACTGCGAATATGCAGCAGGCGACGCAGGCGACCGAGCACTTCAACAATGCCCATGACCGCAAGCTCTTCCATCTCATACCAGGCTTCGCAGCCTTCGGCCTGCATAAGTGGCCCTGCCACGCCAACAAACCGCGCGTCGGGAACGCGAGCTTTCAGTTCGCGAATAAGACCGGCACCAAGAATATCGCCGGAAGTTTCTCCGGCGACCAGGGCAATCGTAAGGGGACGACCAGGCTTCATTTAGCGAATCAAGCCGCGCGTTGAGCGCGCAAAGAATTCAACAAATGCATTTACTTCCGGATGCTGAGCTGCAATTTCAGCGATTTCCGGCTTCGCCTCTTCAAGCGTTTTGCCACTGCGATAGAGGATCTTATAGGCGTTACGAATCGCGTGCAGCGCCTCTTTGCTGAAACCACGTCGCTTCAGGCCTTCAATGTTCACGCCAAACGGTGTCGCATGGTTACCCTGTGCGATAACGTAAGGAGGAACGTCCTGCGCGACGCCGGAGCAGCCGCCAACCATAACGTGAGCACCGATGATGCAGAACTGATGCACCGCGGTCATTCCACCAATGATAGCGTGATCCCCAATTTGTACGTGACCCGCGAGCGTTGCATTGTTCGCGAGGATAACGCGATCGCCAATCTGGCAATCATGCGCAACGTGCGCATTGATCATCAGCAGGTTGTCGCTACCCACCTTCGTCAATCCCTCGTCTTGCACCGTACCACGATGGATGGTGACGCTTTCGCGAATGCGGTTGCGATCGCCAATTTCCACACGAGTAGGCTCGCCCGCATATTTCAGATCCTGGTTAACTTCACCGATAGACGCGAACTGATAAATCTCGTTATCACGGCCAATTTTAGTATGGCCATTCACGACAACGTGAGATTTCAGTACCGTGCCTTCGCCGATTTCAACGTTTGGACCGACGAGACAAAACGGACCAATGTGGACGTTAGCACCAATAATGGCACCCTCTTCCACGATAGCGGTTGGATGAATAAAGGCGGACTTATCAATCACGTATTAGGCCTCCCGGCTGCGTGCGCACATCATGGTTGCTTCGCAGACAATTTTTCCGTCAACGGTCGCAACGCCTTTGAAACGCGTCAGACCACGACGAGTTTTCTCAAAGGTCACTTCCATAACCATCTGATCGCCAGGCACCACCGGGCGCTTGAAGCGCGCTTCATCAATGCCGGCAAAGTAGTACAGTTCACCCGGTTCAAGTTTACCCACGCTTTTAAACGCCAGAATACCGGTAGCCTGCGCCATCGCTTCCAGAATCAGCACGCCAGGGAAAATCGGCTTGCCCGGGAAGTGGCCCTGGAAAAACGGCTCATTTACAGAGACATTTTTTACTGCGCGCAGAAAACGACCTTCTTCAAAATCCAGCACGCGGTCAACCAGCAAGAACGGATAACGGTGCGGCAGAAGCTCTAAAATCTCTTCAATGTGCAGAGTATGAGTGTCAGTTGTCAAAATACTCTTCCTGTCTAAATATTCTAAATGACAATAATAACACGGCCTGCGGCTATCTTAAGGAAAGCCAGCAGGCCGCAAATCAAATCGCGCGGCTCACGCTTCAGCCCTTATGGCTGGAAGCACGGCAGCGCAGGGAGCAGGCGACGATCAGTCTTGTTGATTGACCTTACGTTCGATGGTTTTTAAGCGTTTGCTCATTTCATCGATGTTCATCACCAGGGCAGCGGTTTTACGCCACGCTTTATTAGGCTGCAGCGGAATACCCGAGGAGTAAACTCCCGGTTCGGTGATAGGACGCATCACCATACCCATGCCGGTCACAGTCACCTTGTCACAGATTTCCATATGACCATTGATCACGCTGGCACCGCCAATCATGCAGTAACGGCCAATTTTCAGGCTGCCTGCCATGATAACGCCACCCGCAACCGCAGTATTGTCGCCAATCACAACGTTATGTGCAATCTGGCACTGATTATCAATGATAACACCATTGCCAATAATCGTGTCATCCAGCGCACCGCGATCGATAGTTGTACAGGCACCGATCTCAACCCGATCGCCAATAATCACCCGGCCAAGCTGGGGGATTTTCACCCAGTTGCCACGATCGTTAGCGTAACCGAAACCGTCTGAGCCAATCACCGTGCTGGATTGGATCAGGCATTGAGCACCGATCTCGATGTCGTGATAGATGGAGACGTTCGCCCATAGACGGCTACCGGCACCAATTTTGGTATTTTTGCCAACAAAGCAGCCAGCACCGATAACGACGTTATCGCCGAGCACAACGCCGGATTCGATAACGGCATTCGCACCGACAGAAACATGCGCACCCAGCTTCGCCGAGGGATCGATCACCGCACTTGGGGCGATGTCACTTGCAGGCTGAGGCGTGGTATCGAGAATTTGTGCCATACGAGCATAGGTCAGATAGGGATTCTTCACTACCAGCGCTGCGCTTTTAGCGTATGGAAGGTCGGCTTCGGTCATAACGACGGCAGAAGCCTGGCAGGCCGCCAGATGTTCACGATAGCGAGGATTAACCATGAACGTAATGTGGCCAGACTGGGCAGTTTGCATAGATGCAACGCCGGTGATGACGATATCGCCATCACCGTGCAATTCTGCATCCAACTGCTGGGCTAATTCAGCCAGTCGAATCGAAGACATTACTTATTTAACCTGTTTCAGTACGTCTGCAGTGATGTCTTTCACGTCGTTACCTGCGTAAGCAACGGTGTTTGCATCCAGAACAACATCGTAACCTTTATCATCTGCAACTTTCTTCACAGCGGCCTGGATACGGGTAACCAGTTTGCTGCGCTCTTCGTTGGAACGACGGTTGCGATCCTGCTCAAAAGCCTGTGCTTTTTCGGAGAACGACTGGCGCTGAGCCATCACGTCTTTTTCCATTTTGCTGCGATCTGAAGCTTTCATGGTTGAACCATCGCGCTGCAGGCGCTGCATTTTGGATTGCAGATCGTTTTCCATGCCCTGCAGTTCGCCGGCACGGCCTTTGAACTCATTTTCCAGGGTTTTAGAAACACCGGTGTTTTGTGCTACCTGTTGGAACAGGTTGCCCATGTTAACTACTGCGATGCTGGAGGCAGCCTGAGCGCCGGCTGAAGCAACCATAGCAATCCCGAGACCTGCGGCAACTAACCACTTTTTCACAATAAACTCCTTACCATCCCATAGGTGTCCGAAGACACTGTTTTTTTGCGAGCACCCGCAAACTGGCTAAGCGGCTAACAGGTGCAACGCCTCACTGCTGTTGCGTTCCGTCGCGCAGAACAAATTACCAGGTTTTACCAATGTTAAACTGGAACTGTTCTGCCTTGTCTCCATCATATTTCTTAAACGGCTGGGCATAAGAGAACACCAGCGGCCCCAGAGGAGACATCCACTGCAATGCCAAACCTGCAGACATACGAATATTACTTGGGTTGCTGTAATCAGGTATACCGGCAGCTCTGGTGTCGGCGGTATTCTGCCATTTGGTATCCCAAACGGTACCCGCATCGACGAACAGAGAAGTACGAACAGAGTTCGAGTACTTCTCGCTCAGGAACGGCGTCGGGGTGATCAGCTCAAAGCTGGCAACGCCCATGGCGTTACCGCCCACCGCATCGTTAGAGTTACACAGGTTACCGGTTCCACAGTTACGCTGGTTCGGACCGAAGTAAGCGGCTTTCGGGCCGATGTTGTTCGACTGGAAGCCACGCACGGTACTTGAACCACCGGCGTAGAAGTTCTCGTAGAACGGCAGCTCTTTGCCCCCCAGACCATCACCATAGCCCCAACGGGTACGGCCAAGCATTACCCAAGTGTGATCGTCGTTGATCGGGAAATAGGTCGCCGTATCTAACGTCACTTTATAGAACTCATTATCAGAGCCTGGGATGGTGACTTTACCATTCAGGTTGACGCGAGAACCATCCGTCGGGAAGTAACCGCGGTCGAGGTTGTTGTATGTCCAACCATAGTTCAGAGTGAAGTCATCCGCCGAGAAACTGTTGTCACTGGCGTTCATATTCGGGTGTTGGCCCACAGAATCCAGATAACGCCACATTGCTATCTGCGGTTGCATATTCGACAGGTCGTTATGCACATAACCCACACCAAGACGCAGCGTGTTGTACTCATTCACCGGGAAGCCCAGCGTGGTATCTACACCGTAGCTTTTGTTGGTGTAGTCGGACAGGTCCGCATCATCCGCTTTAAAGTCGTTGTAGAAGATACGTCCACCGAGACTCACACCATCAACCGTGAAGTATGGATCGGTCGCGGAGAGTTCTGCATACGTTTGGTAGTCGTTTTTGGTTCCGCTGATACCAACAGAATAGCCGGTGCCCAGCCAGTTGTCCTGCTGAACCCCAACCTGGAAGCTGACGCCACTTTCAGTACCGTAACCGACACCAAAGTTGAAGCTACCGGTGTTACGTTCTTTAACCTTATAGACTACGTCAACCTGATCCGGGCTACCGGATACGCGCTGGGTGTCCACATCAACGGTTTCGAAGTAGCCGAGACGGTTCAGACGCTCTTTACCGGCATCAACCAGGTTGCTTCCCAGCCAGGCCCCTTCCATCTGACGCATTTCGCGACGCAGAACGGAATCCTTACTGGTATCGTTACCTTCAAAGCGGATCTTACGCACGTAGTAACGGTTGCCGGAATCGACGTTAACGTGCAGCTTAACGGTCTTATCGCTGTCGTTAATTTCTGGCTGAGTCTGTACGCGCGGATAAGCATAGCCATAGCGACCCAGCAGTTTCTTAATGTCGTCTTCCATTTTGGTGACTTTGGTGCCGTTATACAGCTCACCCGGCTTTAGCTTGGTCAGGCTCTCGATTTCCGCCGAGTGGCCTGCCAGATTGCCTTTCACATCCACGCCAGCAATCTTGTACTGATCGCCTTCGGTGATGTTGATGGTCACATAAATGCTTTTCTTGTCCGGCGTCAGGCTAACCTGCGTGGAATCAATGTTGAAACGCGCATAACCGCGATCCAGATAGTAGCTACGCAGGGTTTCAAGGTCACCCGCCAGCTTCTGTTTCTGGTATTTGCGATCGCCCACTACGTTCCACCACGGCACTTCATCACGTAACTGGAAGTGGGAGATGAGCTCATCCGTGGTAAACGCATGATTACCGACGATGTTGATCTGCTGGATTTTCGCGGAGACCCCTTCCTGGAACACCAGTTTCAGGTCAACACGGTTACGCGGCAGCGGCGTGACGACAGCTTTAACGCTGGCGCTGTATTTACCGACGCTGTAGTAGAAATCTTCCAGCCCTTTTTCGATGTCGCCAAGGGTAGTACGGTCAAGGGATTCCCCTACGCGTACGCCTGAAGCTTCAAGGTTCTGCTTGAGCATGTCATCTTTCACCGACTTGTTGCCGGAGAAGGTGATGCTGGCAATGGTTGGACGCTCTTTTACCTGCACCAGCAGCGTATTGCCATCACGCAGAACCCGCACATCTTCAAAGTTGCCGGTGGCAAACAGTGAGCGGATAGTATTACTGATATCCTCGTCAGAGACGGTGTCGCCTACGCGCACCGGCATACTGAGGAGGGCCGCACCGACGGCGACTCGCTGCAGGCCTTCGAAATGAATGTCTTTCACCACGAACCCGTCTGCACCGTATACGGTGGCGCTGCTAAACAGCAGCGACGCTATGAGGAGCTTTTTCATCGCCATCGTTGTTATGCGTTCTTCCTAACCTAATTCTCTCTATAAACGAGAGAAATCATTGAAAAGTGCAAGCCCCATTAATAGCACCAGCAAGATAGAGCCAATGCGATAACTGAAGTCCTGAACTCGCTCGGAAACCGGTGTGCCTTTCAGTTTCTCAACCGCCAAAAAGAGCAGGTGTCCACCGTCAAGGACGGGGAGTGGAAACAGATTGATAATCCCTAAGTTGACGCTGATAAGCGCCAGGAACATCAGGAAGTAGATCAATCCATATTCCGCCGACATACCTGCACCTTGAGCTATGGAGATTGGCCCACTGAGGTTGTTCAGTTTTACATCACCGGTTATTAATTTCCCCAGCATATTGACCGTCAGCTTCATCAGTTGCCAGGTTTTATCCGTGGCTTCTGCTACAGCGGTAAACGGCCCATACTGGCGCACTGTTTTATACTCATCGGGCAGCGGGATAATTTTGGGAACAACCCCTGCAAACCCTTCAGCCTTCGCTTTACCCGGTTTTGTATCCGGTATCAGCGTCAAAGACAAGGGGCTACCCTGCCTTTCAATTTGTACAGCCAGCGCTTGCCCTGGATTATCACGAACCAGGTTAACAAACGTGCTCCATTGAAGGAGCGGCTGATCGTTGACTTTAACGATCCTGTCCCCGGCTTGCAAACCGGCCTTACTTGCCGCTGATTGCGGCTGGACTTCATCCAGCACATTTTCAATCTGCGGGCCACGAGGCCTGAACCCCAGCGATGTTACCGGATCCTGCTTGTCCGGCTCAAACTGCCAGTGGCTCAGATCAAGGGTGACGTCACGCGTTTGATTAGTCCCAAACGGAGCATAAGACACTCGCGCGCTGGCATCGCCAATCTTGCCGATGAGCGCCAGGCGAACCGCATCCCAATCAGGCGTTTCGATGCCATCTATCGCTTTTAGTTCCATGCCGGCGGTAATTTGTGCTTCGGCCGCGATAGAGTTGGGGGTTATTTCACCGATCACCGGGCGCAGGCTCGGTATACCGATGATAAACACCAGCCAATAGGCAAAGATAGCGAAGATAAAGTTGGCAATCGGGCCAGCGGCAATGATGGCTGCTCGCTGGGAAACCGTTTTATTATTGAACGCAGCATGACGCATTTCCGGCAGCACCGGCTCAACGCGTTCATCCAGCATTTTGACGTAACCGCCCAGCGGTATCAGAGCAATGACAAACTCGGTTCCCTGGCGGTCAGTACGACGCCATAGCGCCTTACCAAACCCAATAGAAAAGCGTTCCACGCGAACGCCGCAGCGGCGAGCAACCCAAAAATGGCCGAACTCATGCACGGTAATCAAAACACCCAGTGCAACGATAAACGCAGCCAAATTCCACAGTATGCTCAGCATAAAACCTTCCGTTAAATCGTCCTGAATACCAGAAGCAGCAGACACGCAAACACCGGCACCGCCGCTGTCAGACTGTCAATGCGGTCAAGAATACCACCATGTCCTGGGATCAGGTGACCACTATCTTTAATACCTGCCTCGCGCTTGAACATACTTTCGGTTAAATCACCCAAAACAGAGGCCAGCGCGGCAACAATGGAACAGGTTAACAGAACCGCGGGCGCAACGTTTAAATCCGCCCACATGCCAAACAGCAAAGAGATAACCGCAGAGGTTGCCAGTCCGCCAATAAAGCCCTGCCAGGTTTTACCCGGGGAAACTTTCGGTGCCAGCTTATGCTTACCAAACATCTTCCCAAAGATATAAGCGCCTGAGTCCGCGCCCCATACCAGGAACATCACATACAGTAGCCATACCGAGCCGCTGTAGTGATTGATATCATAATGCCAGCTGCGCAGCGCCACCATTCCCCAGAAAAAAGGGATAATGGTCAACAGACCAAAAACCAGACGTATCGGCTTAGAATTGCGCCACAGCGCCGCAGAAGAGGGATAAAACAGCACCAGCAGTAGTGCAGCAACCCACCAGCCCAGCGAGGCCCAAAGCGACATCTCTATCACCGGCAAATGAACCGTGTGACGATACTCGGGCAACGTAAACAGCATCACGGCCAGCAGCAGGCCACACAGGACGGCAAGCCAAATACGCTGTGAACGAGCAACGAAACCAGCAAGTTGCCCCCATTCCCACGCTGCCAGCATGCAAATCACCAACGTAGCAATCGCAAATCCTGGTGGCGGAAGCCAAAACAGCGCCGCGATAACAATGGGAATCATAATAAACGCGGAAATCAGGCGATACTTCAGCAAAAGTGACCCCCAACAGGCTTATTCACCACCAGGTGCTGTGCCACCAAAACGACGCTCTCGGTTTGCAAAAGCATTTAGTGCACCTTCAAAGTCTTGTTCATCGAAATCAGGCCAAAGAACATCGGTAAAATAAAGTTCCGCATAGGCAATTTGCCAGATGAGAAAATTACTGATGCGATGCTCTCCCCCTGTCCTAATTACTAAATCTACGGGAGCCAGTTCATGCATGCAGATCTGCTGACCGAGCAGTTCTTCATCTATCTGTTCCGGGCGCAATGAGCCTTCCTGCACCTGCGACGCAAGCTGTCGCACTCCCTGAATGATATCCCAACGCCCGCCATAATTCGCGGCGATATTGAGCGTCAACCCGGTATTGTCACTGGTTAATGCTTCGGCTTTTTTGATACGTTCTTGTAGGCGTGAGTTGAATCGGCTGGTATCACCAATCACCCGTAGACGCACATTATGACGATGTAAGCTTTTGACTTCGCTGTCTAATGCCCACACGAATAGCTCCATCAACGCGGTCACTTCCTGAGCCGGGCGATTCCAGTTTTCGCTACTAAAAGCGTAAAGCGTCAGCGCATCGATACCGTTATTTGCTGCAAAAGTAACAGCACGGCGGACCGATTTTGCTCCAGCCTTATGACCGAAAACCCTCATTTTCCCTTGTCGCTTAGCCCAGCGGCCATTGCCATCCATAATAATGGCAACATGGCGGGCGCCATGAGCAGGTAAGGATTCGCTTAATTGTTGATTAGCAGACAACATAACGCGTAATGATTCCCTGAAAAGAATTAAGCGGTACTCAGGAATACTGAAGCCTTTCGCATAAAAAAGCCGTGTTGTGACACGGCTTTCCACTTAACGCTCAGTCACATCTGGCGATTAAGTGGCGCAGACTATATCACTGAAGCACAAAGCGAACAAATGGCGGCACTTCAGCCGACTGAATTATCACCGGCTTGCGAGTTGCATCACTTGTTTTTTGGCGATTTCACGAGCAATTGCATCCACGCGGAGCACCTCTTCCACACTTTGAGGTTCGGTTAAGTTCATTTGCTCAAGTACACTGCGATTTAGCACCGCAATGTCGGTAAAACGCACCTGCTGATTCAGGAAGGCCTCAACGACCACTTCGTTAGCCGCATTCAGCGCGGTGGTGGCCGCCTGCCCTTGCTCACTGGCATCAATGGCCAGCTTGAGGCATGGATAGCGCTCAAAGTCCGGCTGCATAAAGGTCAGCGTGCCGATTTTGCAGAAATCGAGCGGCGCAACACCTGATTCAACACGCGCAGGATAGGCCATGGCATGCGCAATCGGCGTGCGCATATCGGGAGCCCCCAGCTGCGCCAGTACGCTGCCGTCACGGTAGCGCACCATTGAGTGAATGACCGACTGAGGATGAATCAGCACTTCCATCTGTGCCGCAGAGGCGTTGAATAACCAACGCGCTTCAATATATTCGAGACCTTTATTCATCATGGTGGCTGAATCAACGGAGATTTTACGCCCCATTGACCAGTTCGGGTGGCTGCATGCCTGATCGGGCGTCATTGCCGCTAAATCCGCATAAGCCGTTTCCCGGAACGGGCCACCCGATCCGGTGAGGATAATTGACGATACGCCATTATCTTCAAGGCTAGCGTATCCCAGGTTCCGCTGAATTGTTTCCGGTAAACTCTGAAAAATAGCGTTATGTTCGCTGTCAATCGGCAACAATTGTGCTTTGCTGCGCGCTACTGCTTCCATAAACAGACGCCCGCAGGTAATCAGCGACTCTTTGTTAGCCAGCAACACCTGCTTACCCGCAGAGATAGCGGCAAGCGTGGACGGCAATCCTGCTACGCCGACAATGGCCGCCATAACCTGATCCACTTCACTCAGCGCCGCCACCTCACAGGCCGCCTGCACACCTGCCAGTACCTCGGTTTTCCCGCCCTGCTCTCTTAACGTACGACGCACTTCTGAAGCCGCTGACTCAGTGGCCATTACCGCAAATCGCGGTGAGAACGCCAGGCATTGCTCCACCATTTTCCCGACGTTGCTGCCCGCAACCAAAGCCGTTACGGAAAATTTTTCAGGATTATGACGAACGACGCTCAGCGTGCTGACGCCAATAGAGCCGGTGGAACCAAGAATAGTGAGCTGCTTCATGAGTTACTCAGGGTCGTAAAATGAGGGATTAATGACGCATTAGTTTGCGGCGACGGGGGCGTATTGTCTACGCCTTTGCTCTGTGTTTATCAAAGCAAAACGCCGCACAGCAAACGCCACGCTTCACGCGAGGGCTTGCTGTGCGGCGTATTATCCACCAATGGGTGGATTAGAACTGCATCAGCTCGGCTTCTTTTTCAGACAGAGCCGCATCCACTTTCTTGATGGCTGCATCAGTCAGCTTCTGAACGTCGTCCTGGGAACGACGATCGTCATCTTCGCTGATCTCTTTGTCTTTGAGCAGGGCTTTTACTTTGTCGTTTGCGTCACGACGAACGTTACGTACCGCTACCCGAGCGCCTTCTGCTTCACCGCGCACAACTTTGATCAGGTCTTTACGACGTTCTTCGGTCAGCGGAGGCAGCGGAACACGGATATCGGTACCCGCAGAGCTTGGGTTCAGACCGAGGTCAGAAGCCATAATCGCTTTTTCAACCGCCGGGCCCAGAGAACGATCGAACACGTTGATCTTCAGAGTACGGGTATCTTCAACCGTGACGCTTGCCAGCTGACGAAGCGGAGTTGGCGTACCGTAGTATTCCACTACGATGCCGTCCAGCAGGCTTGGGGAAGCACGACCGGTGCGGATTTTGCTGATTTGGTTTTTAAACGCTTCGACGCATTTATCCATACGTACTTCAGCATCTTTTCTGATATCGCTAATCACGTTACGAATCCTTGAAAACGGGTTTAAGGCAGACCACGCTTATTCTCTGCAGCGTTTACGCTGCTGGCTAAGTATAGTCCTGTTTATTCCTGGCTGTAGATAAAGCCAAATCTTACCCTGATTAAGGGGTAACTGAAATTATTCAGTAATTAAAGTGCCTTCTTTCTCACCCATTACTACGCGACGCAGCGCACCCGGCTTGTTCATGTTGAACACGCGGATCGGCAGTTTGTGGTCGCGAGCAAGCGTGAATGCGGCAAGATCCATAACTTTGAGTTCTTTATCAAGAACTTCAGTGTAGGTCAGCTGCTCGTATAAGGTGGCAGCAGGATCTTTTACCGGATCGGCGGTAAATACGCCATCCACTTTGGTGGCTTTCAGTACCACGTCTGCTTCAATTTCAATCCCACGCAGGCAGGCTGCGGAGTCGGTGGTAAAGAACGGGTTGCCGGTACCGGCTGCGAGGATAACGACGCGGTTAGCGCGCAGGAGGCTAATTGCTTCTGCCCAGCTGTAGTTATCGCAAACGCCATTCAATGGAATAGCGGACATCAGGCGGGCGTTCACATAGGCTCGGTGGAGCGCATCGCGCATCGCCAGGCCGTTCATGACGGTTGCCAGCATGCCCATGTGGTCGCCCACGACGCGGTTCATACCGGCTTTTGCCAGGCCTGCGCCACGGAATAAGTTGCCACCGCCGATTACCACCCCGACCTGGATGCCAAGTTCCACCAGCTCTTTAATCTCCTGAGCCATACGGTCCAGAATACTCGCGTCAATACCAAAGCCTTCTGTGCCTTGCAGAGCTTCGCCGCTCAGTTTGAGCAGAATACGTTTGTAGACGGGTTTTGCATTGGTAGCCATGTTTCTTTCCTGAGAACAGTCAACGAATGGGGGATGGTTAATTCTGGCGACATTCTGTCGCATTTCAGCTACTCGCCAATCGGAGATAACTGAAACTATAAGGCTGGATAAAAAGGAACCGCCGGTTGGCGGTTCCTTTTAAACCATTAAGACTGCTTGGACATCGCAGCAACTTCTGCTGCAAAGTCAGTCTCAACTTTCTCGATACCTTCACCCACTTCGAAGCGGATGAAGTTAGTCACGTCAGCGTTGTGCTCTTTCAGCAGCTGAGCAACAGTTTTGCTTGGATCCATCACGAACGGCTGACCGGTCAGAGAAACTTCGCCGGTGAATTTCTTCATGCGGCCTTCAACCATTTTCTCTGCGATTTCTTTCGGCTTACCGGATTGCATCGCGATGTCCAGCTGAACCTGGTACTCTTTCTCTACAACTTCTGCAGACACGTCTTCAGGCTTAACGAACTCAGGCTTGCTTGCTGCGATGTGCATTGCCAGCTGCTTAACCAGCTCTTCGTCAGCGCCTTTAGCGGCAACCAGAACACCGATACGTGCGCCGTGCTGGTAAGAACCCAGAACTTCGCCTTCCAGGGAAGCAACGCGACGGATGTTGATGTTCTCACCGATTTTAGCAACCAGTGCAACGCGCTCTTCTTCGAACTGCGCTTTCAGAACGTCAACATCAGTGATTTTGCCTGCAACTGCTGCGTCCAGAACTTTATTAGCAAATGCCTGGAAACCGCCATCTTTAGCAACGAAGTCGGTCTGGCAGTTAACTTCCAGGATCACGCCGTAGTTGCCGTTGATCTTAGTGATGATCACGCCGTCAGCAGCAACGTTGCCTGCTTTTTTAGCTGCTTTGATCGCACCGGATTTACGCATGTTCTCGATTGCCAGCTCGATGTCGCCGTTGGCTTCGGTCAGCGCTTTTTTACAATCCATCATGCCAGCGCCAGTACGCTCACGCAGCTCTTTTACCAGGGATGCGGTAATTTCAGCCATTCTAAAATCCTCGGAGATGTTGCCTGCCCGGCGCGTTGGCCAGACGGGCTTAAAAGTGAAAAAGGGGCCATAAAAAGGCCCCTAACCAAACGAGATACTACCTGGTTAAATAAGGGCTTTCCCCTTTATATTTCGAGCCGCAGGTGCGTTACCTTCACTCGCTCATCCTGGTCACTTACTGATGTAAGCTCCCAGGAATTCTCGAGTTTGCCGCCTTGCTGCAACTCGAACTATCTTGGGGAATCATCAAACCTTATTATTCTGCTTCTACGAAGCTTTCTTCCGCCTGGGAAGCCAGATCCTGAGAACGGCCTTCACGAACGGTTGCAGCTACAGCGCCCAGGTACAGGCTAACAGCACGGATTGCGTCGTCGTTACCAGGGATAACGAAATCAACACCGTCCGGATCAGAGTTGGTATCAACGATAGCAAATACTGGGATACCCAGGTTGTTTGCTTCTTTGATAGCGATGTGCTCGTGATCGGCATCGATAACAAACAGTGCGTCCGGCAGGCCGCCCATGTCTTTGATACCGCCCAGGCTGTTTTCCAGCTTGTCCAGCTCACGAGTGCGCATCAGCGCTTCTTTCTTAGTCAGCTTGTCGAAAGTACCGTCCTGAGCCTGAGTTTCCAGGTCTTTCAGACGTTTGATGGACTGACGAACGGTTTTCCAGTTAGTCAGCATGCCGCCCAACCAGCGATGGTTCACGAAGAACTGGTCGCAGCTGTTAGCAGCGTCTTTCACCGCTTCGCTTGCAGCGCGTTTAGTACCAACGAAAAGGATTTTGCCTTTACGAGAAGAAATCTTGTTCAGCTCAGCCAGGGCTTCGTTGAACATTGGTACAGTTTTCTCAAGGTTGATGATGTGAACTTTGTTACGTGCGCCGAAGATGAAAGGCTTCATTTTCGGGTTCCAGTAACGGGTCTGGTGACCGAAGTGAACACCAGCCTTGAGCATGTCGCGCATGGAAACAGTAGCCATGTTTTAAAACCTCTATATAAGTATGGGGTTATGCCTCCACGTATCCCATATTGCCGACCCCAAAGGGCACCCCGGAATATGTGTCGATACGTGTGTGTTATTTACACAAAGTGAGCGTATTTGGCTGTACCCGAAAAATCGGAATACAAGTCCGGCGCGCTTTATACCATAAACAGCGCCTGGACTCCAATAGTTGTTGCCTTACTGCGCGCTTGATGATTCTCAATTTTGCAGGGAGACGCCCCCCCTGATACCATTACAGCAACTTCCCTGCTCATTTCATGTCGACGTTAACGACATCTGCGGATCTGATATGGCTATCTCAATTAAG
Organism: Cedecea sp.; assembly: GCF_036500665.1. Taxonomy (NCBI): domain Bacteria; kingdom Pseudomonadati; phylum Pseudomonadota; class Gammaproteobacteria; order Enterobacterales; family Enterobacteriaceae; genus Cedecea; species Cedecea sp. The sequence continues at coordinate 174,493 of NZ_DASYBS010000113.1, read as the reverse complement.
ACACCTGAAGAAATCGAAAAAATGCGCGTCGCCGGCCGCCTGGCTGCCGACGTGCTGGAAATGATCGAACCCCACGTTAAACCGGGTATCACCACCGGCGAGCTGGATCGCATCTGTAATGATTATATCGTGAATGAACAGCAGGCCATTTCCGCCTGTCTGGGCTATCACGGCTTCCCAAAATCCGTCTGTATTTCCATCAATGAAGTGGTTTGCCACGGTATCCCTGACGATGAAAAAGCGCTGAAAGATGGCGACATCGTCAATATCGATGTCACGGTCATTAAAGACGAATACCACGGCGACACCTCAAAAATGTTTATCGTCGGCAAGCCGACTATTCTCGGTGAGCGTCTGTGCCGCATCACCCAGGAAAGCCTCTACCTGGCGCTGCGCATGGTGAAACCAGGCATCCGTCTGCGCACCCTTGGCGCGGCTATCCAGAAGTTCGTTGAAGCCGAAGGTTTTTCCGTTGTTCGCGAGTACTGTGGCCACGGCATCGGCCGTGTATTCCATGAAGAACCGCAGGTTCTGCACTACGATGCAGACGACGGCGGCGTGGTACTGCAACCGGGGATGACTTTCACCATCGAACCGATGGTCAACGCCGGTGACTACCGCATTCGTACCATGAAAGACGGCTGGACGGTGAAAACCAAAGATCGCAGCTTGTCTGCTCAATACGAGCATACTATTGTGGTGACGGAGAACGGCTGCGAGATTATGACCCTGCGTAAAGATGACACCATCCCTGCAGTGATTTCGCATAACGAATGATGCCCTGACGAAAGTCAGCAATCTAAGCCGGCCCTGAGCCGGCTTTTTTTATGGGTAGCGTACAATGAGTCCAGCTTTACCAGAGCAGTTTGCCAACACCACAGAACCCGAGATCGCCGGCCAGCCGGACTATCCCAACAGTTGGCAGGAAGCCGAACTTAATTGCGCGGACATCAAGTCGCACTTAGACACCTTCCAGAAATGGCTGGGCACGGCCTTCGATAGCGGCATTTCCGCTGAACGGCTCATTGAAGCCCGTACCGAATTTATCGATCAACTGCTCCAGCGGCTGTGGATAGCCTACGGCTTTGCCGATGTCCCGGAAGCCGCGCTGGTTGCCGTGGGCGGCTATGGCCGCGCTGAGCTACACCCGCTGTCGGATATCGACCTGCTTATCCTGAGCCGCAAGCGATTGACCGACGCCCAGGCGCAGAGAATTGGCGAGCTGTTGACCCTGCTCTGGGACGTGAAGCTGGAAGTGGGCCACAGCGTACGTACGCTGGAAGAGTGCCTGCTGGAAGGATTATCAGACCTGACGGTCGCCACCAATCTTATCGAATCACGCCTGCTGATTGGCGATGTTGCCCTGTTCCTTGAGCTACAAAAGCATATCTTCAGCGAAGGTTTTTGGCCGTCAGCGAAGTTCTTTGCCGCCAAAATTGAAGAGCAAAACGAGCGTCACCAGCGCTACCACGGTACCAGCTACAATCTTGAACCCGATATTAAAAGCAGCCCCGGCGGCCTGCGTGATATTCACACGCTGCAATGGGTTGCCCGCCGTCACTTCGGCGCAACCTCAATGGGTGAGATGGTCGACTTTGGCTTTCTGACCGAGGCGGAGCGCAAAGAGCTCGACGAGTGCCAGCACCTATTGTGGCGCATTCGCTTTGCCCTGCATCTTGAGGTTAATCGCTACGATAACCGCCTACTGTTTGACCGCCAGCTTAGCGTGGCCCAACGCCTGCACTACAGCGGCGAAGGCAACGAGCCGGTCGAACATATGATGAAGGATTTCTATCGCGTAACCCGCCGCGTAGGAGAGCTGAATCAAATGCTGCTGCAGCTGTTCGACGAGGCGATTCTGGCGCTGGATGCCAGTGAAAAACCTCGCCCGCTGGACGATGATTTCCAGCTGCGCGGCACGCTCATCGATCTGCGGGATGAAACCCTGTTTATGCGCGAGCCGCAGGCCATCCTGCGCATGTTCTATATGATGGTGCGTAACCGCGACATCACCGGTATTTACTCGACCACGTTGCGCCATCTGCGCCATGCCCGTCGTCATCTGACCCAGCCGCTTTGCTACATTCCGGAAGCCCGCGAGCTGTTCCTGGTCATGCTGCGCCATCCCGGAGCGGTAAGCCGTGCGCTGGTGCCAATGCACCGCCATAGCGTGCTGTGGGCCTATATGCCGCAGTGGTCACATATCGTCGGCCAGATGCAGTTCGATCTGTTCCACGCCTACACGGTTGACGAACACACCATCCGCGTCCTGCAAAAATTAGAAAGCTTCTCCAAAGAAGAGACGCGTTCGAAGCACCCACTGTGCGTCGATCTCTGGCCTCGCCTTTCACACCCGGAGCTGATTTTAATTGCTGCCCTGTTCCACGACATCGCAAAAGGGCGAGGCGGCGATCATTCAGTACTTGGTGCTCAGGACGTGCTGAAGTTTGCCGAACTTCATGGACTCAATTCACGAGAAACCCAGCTCGTTGCCTGGCTGGTTCGTCAGCATCTACTGATGTCGGTTACCGCCCAGCGCCGTGATATTCAGGATCCGGAAGTCATTAAGCAGTTCGCTGAAGAAGTTCAGACCGAAAACCGGCTGCGCTACCTGGTCTGCCTGACGGTTGCCGATATTTGCGCGACTAATGAAACGCTCTGGAACAGCTGGAAGCAAAGTCTGCTGCGCGAGCTCTATTTCGCCACCGAAAAACAGCTGCGTCGGGGCATGCAGAACAGCCCGGATATGCGCGAGCGCGTGCGCCATCACCAGCTTCAGGCACTTGCGCTATTGCGGATGGATAATATTAATGAGGAAGCCCTGCACCACATCTGGGCGCGCTGCCGCGCCAACTATTTTGTGCGCCATACGCCAAACCAGATTGCCTGGCACGCAAGACACTTGCTGAAGCACGATCTCAGTCAACCGATGATCCTGCTTAGCCCGCAGGCGACGCGTGGCGGCACCGAGATCTTCATCTGGAGTCCGGACAGGCCTTATCTGTTTGCCGCCGTTTGCGCCGAACTGGACAGGCGTAACCTCAGCGTTCACGACGCGCAGATCTTTACGACGCGCGACGGCATGGCGATGGACACCTTTATCGTGCTTGAGCCTGACGGCAGCCCACTGTCTATCGACCGGCATAATATTATTCGCCACAGCCTCGAGCAGGCGATCACCCAGACAACCTGGCAACCGCCTCAGCCTCGCCGCCAGTCGGCAAAACTGCGTCACTTTACCGTCGATACCGAAGTCAACTTCCTGCCAACCCACACCGACCGGCGTACGTTCCTTGAGCTGATTGCGCTCGATCAGCCAGGCCTGCTGGCGAGGGTGGGTGAAGTGTTTGCCGACCTCGGGATTTCGCTCTACGGGGCGAGAATTACAACAATTGGTGAGCGAGTAGAAGATTTATTTATAATCGCGACCGCAGACCGGCGTGCACTTAATAATGTGCTCCAGCAGGAAGTGCAGCAACGGTTGACAGCGGCCCTTAATCCAAACGATAAATAACGGTCTTTTATTTTTTACCTTTTTAGCCTGTGGGCGGCAGTCAAGTTGATTGTCGCCCAAAAGTTGAAAGGTAAGTCACAATCAGGAAATATTCATCATGCAGCAGCTACAAAATGTAATCGAATCCGCTTTCGAGCGTCGCGCCGAGATCACCCCGGCAAATGTTGATACCGTCACCCGTGAAGCGGTGAATCAGGTGATTGCCCTGCTCGACAGCGGTGCGCTGCGCGTTGCTGAAAAAATTGACGGCCAGTGGGTCACTCACCAGTGGCTGAAGAAGGCCGTACTGCTTTCTTTCCGCATTAACGACAATAAAGTCATCGAAGGTGCTGAAAGCCGTTATTTCGATAAAGTTCCGATGAAATTCGCCGACTACGACGAAGCCCGCTTCCAGAAAGAAGGCTTCCGCGTTGTGCCACCTGCTGCGGTGCGCCAGGGCGCTTTCATCGCACGTAACACCGTGCTGATGCCTTCCTACGTCAACATCGGCGCCTACGTCGATGAAGGCACGATGGTCGATACCTGGGCGACCGTTGGCTCCTGCGCGCAGATTGGTAAAAACGTTCACCTGTCCGGCGGCGTCGGCATTGGTGGCGTACTTGAGCCGCTGCAGGCTAACCCAACCATCATCGAAGACAACTGCTTTATCGGCGCGCGCTCTGAAGTGGTAGAAGGCGTGATCGTCGAAGAAGGTTCCGTTATCTCCATGGGCGTTTACATCGGCCAGAGTACCCGTATCTACGATCGCGAAACCGGTGAAGTGCACTACGGCCGCGTACCTGCAGGCTCGGTTGTTGTTTCCGGCAACCTGCCTTCTAAAGACGGTTCTTATAGCCTGTACTGCGCGGTAATTGTGAAGAAAGTGGACGCAAAAACCCGCGGTAAAGTGGGCATCAACGAACTGCTGCGCACCATCGACTGAGTTTTTTGCACCAAAAGGCGGGTTACCCCGCCTTTTTTGCATCTGGCACTAGCGGAAAAGGAATTTTCCGTTAACGCTCTAATGGTTATTGATATTTAAGGGTACCGCTTATGTACGATAATTTAAAAAGCCTGGGTATTACCAATCCTGATGAAATCGATCGTTACAGCCTCCGGCAGGAAGCCAACAACGATATCCTGAAAGTCTATTTCCAGAAGGATAAGGGCGAATTTTTTGCCAAAAGCGTGAAGTTTAAATACCCACGTCAGCGCAAAACCGTGGTGGCCGATGGCGTAGGCCAGGGTTACAAAGAAGTGCAGGAAATCAGCCCAAACCTGCGCTATGTCATCGACGAACTTGATCAGCTCTGCCAGCGCGATCGTACCGAAATCGATCTGAAGCGTAAGATCCTCGACGATCTGCGCCATCTCGAGTCCGTGGTGACCAACAAGATCAGCGAAATTGAATCCGATCTGGAAAAACTGACCCGCAACAAGTAAGCCAGTCAGCAATAAAAAAGGGCCGCTCTTGCGGCCCTTTTTCTTTTCAGGTTAACGCTTACTGCATCAGCAGGTAAATCTGCGAATCACCACGCTGGATGCTTAGCGCCATAACAGACGGCTTGCTGTCCATCACTTTACGCAGCTCGGCGATGTTGTTCACCGCCTGCTGGTTCACACCGACGATGATGTCACCTTTTTTCAGGCCAATACGCGCTGCCGGAGTGTTCGGCTTCACGCTGGTAACCTGCACGCCTTTCTGGTCCTTACCGCCGCGGTTGCTCATCTCAGCACCTTCAATACCGGTAAAGATAGTGGCAGCATCCACCTGGTTCTGAGTGCTTTGCTGCAGCTCCAGGCTTACCGTAACCGGTTTACCATCTCGCAGCAGGCCCAGCGAGATTTTGCTGCCTACAGGCATAGAACCGACTTCCGCACGCAGCGCCGCGAAGCTGCTAATAGGCTTATTATTCAGGGATGTAATCACATCTCCGGCCTTAATGCCCGCTTTTGCCGCGGAGGAATTAGGCATGACCTGGCTGACAAACGCCCCGCGCTGAGCGTCGACCTTCATCGCTTTCGCCAGCTCGGAGTTCAGCTCGGTGCCCATAATCCCCAGCTCGCCACGGCGAACCTGGCCATATTGAACCATCTGAGCGGTCAGGTTTTTCACCATGTTGCTCGGGATAGCGAAGCCGATACCGATGTTGCCGCCGTCCGGCGCCAGAATCGCGGTGTTGATCCCGATAAGCTCGCCGTTCAGGTTAACCAGCGCGCCGCCGGAGTTGCCGCGGTTAATTGCCGCATCGGTCTGGATAAAGTTCTCGTAGTTTTCCACGTTCAGGCCGCTACGACCCAGCGCCGAAACGATACCGGAGGTTACGGTTTCACCCAGGCCATACGGGTTACCAATAGCCACGGTGTAGTCCCCTACGCGCAGCGCGTCGGAGTCGGCAATTTTAATCGCCGTCAGGTTTTTCGGATCCTGCAGCTGGATAAGCGCGATATCGGAGCGTGGATCTTTACCGACGACTTTGGCATCAAACTTACGGCCATCGCTCAGCTGAACTTTGATCACGCTGGCGTTATCTACCACGTGGTTGTTGGTGACGACATAGCCTTTCGCGGCGTCAATGATGACGCCAGAACCCAGCGCCATAAATTTCTGCTGTTGGCTTCCGCCGTCGGCTCCGCCTTGACCACCGCCCTGACAGAACGGCGAACTCTGGAACGGTGAACCGTCCTGGCAGAATGGCGAGTTATCGCCGAAGAATTGCTGGAAATTACGCCCCATACGCGGAGTATTTACCGTTGTGCTCCCTTCAACGTTGATACTCACCACTGAAGGCATTACCTGTTCCAGCATCGGCGCAAGGCTTGGCAGCGGCTGCGCAGCAGATGCAGAAGAGGCCGTCTCAGCGGCGGAGGCAGACATCGGACTCAGCGCCAAACCCAGACTAAGAGCCAGCGCACTCATTGCTAACGTGGTTTTTTTCATGGAATCATCTCAACTTTCAAATAACGCAAAATTGCTGTGTTGGTACACCATTCAGAGTGAAGTTTACGCGCTAAGTTCAGCGCTTAAGTGCATGGAAAAAGTAAAAATTTATTGGTCATCTTTACAAAACTCGCGAAAACCTCACTCCACCGCCATCAGGCGTCGATACTCATCCCAGGCATATAAATCGGTCATTCCGCTGATGTAATCCTGGATAAGCCTTGCACGGAAATAGTATTCCCAAACGGAAAAATCAAGGCTAGCCGGGTGCAAAGCGTTCACCGCTTCCACATAGGCAAGCCTATGTTTGGTTGAGAGTTTGTGGAACAGGCGCGACGCGATTGGCAGGCGGCGCAAGCTCTCTTTGCTGACCAGTTCCGAGAAATCCTCGGTTGAAAGCTCAAGTAAGGGACTGTAAATATCCAGTAAGCCACTGATAACCCGATAGCCCTGCAGTTCCAGCTGTTCCACATCAGGATGGCTGAATACCTGGCGTACGGCCACCTGCTTATACAGCTCCAGCAGCCGGGCAAACGGGCTATCGTCCTCCAGCAACGCATGGTTAAATTCGCCGGAATAGATTTCGGACAGATTGTCGATAAAGCGCTGGGCAGCGTACGGTGCCAGCTTATTTAGCGTGTTGACGCGCAGGTACATAAAGAACTGATCTTCTGCGCTGCGGCGCATTTGATTGGTGCGGGATTTATCCCAGGCATCTTTTACCACCAGCTCAAAGAGATCGCCCTTCTCCTCTTTGCCCCAGGACTCACACAGATGCTGATACAGCTGCTCAACGCTGAAAATGCGTTTCTCGACGGCGTCTTCGAGATCCGCCACGCAGTAAGAAATGTCGTCTGCTGCCTCCATGATCCAGGTGAGCGGAAAACGACTGTATTCGCCAAGATCCAGCTCTTTACGCAAACGCGCAATGTATCCTTCCTCAGAGAGATAAAAACCCGGTTTTTTCATTAAATAAGCATGGCTGGCCGGCGGTGTTTCGGCAAACCAGGCCGGACGGGTGTACTTGAGGATGCAGCCGACCTGCGCCCAGGTCAGGTTCATCCGCAGCAGGCTATGTACCAGTCGAATACCCTGCGCGTTTCCCTCAAAGTGACAGAGATCCTGACGGACTTTGCTGCGTAACGTATTTAATGACTCTTCGCCTTCACGCAACCGCAAAACGTCGACCTTACAGCGATCGTCGCTGTGGGGCAGGCTACCGCTATCTTTCGGCCGCAGGCGCTGGCGAAACCAGTCATTAATCGCTGACTCACCAAAATGGCCAAACGGTGGGTTGCCAATGTCATGCATCAGGCAAGCCATTTCCACTATGCTTTCAAACGGGCCGGTCAGCTCATCCAGACCATATTTTTCCAGCGCCTTTTGCTCTTTCAGGCGGCTGAGAATCTCCTTGGCAATGTAGCGCCCAACCTGCTGCACCTCCAGCGAGTGGGTGAGACGGGTGCGCACGGCGGCATTACGCTCAAGCGGGAAGACCTGGGTTTTCTGCTGCAGGCGGCGGATGGCAGGAGAATTGATGATCCTGCCGCGGTCGCTTTCAAAGATGCGCAGGATCTCATGCTCGTTCTTCTCCCCTTCGGGCGAGCGGAAGCGTCGATGCCAGTTAATTTTTTTGCGGAAGTCTATTTCGCTCATGCCCACTCCTGTTCCGTTGATAAGGAGACTGCTTGCCATGATAGACTATGCCCCGAAAATTGAGTCATGTTCCACCACATTAGCGAGTATCTCTATGAAAGCAGGCATTATTGGTGCAATGGAAGAAGAAGTTACGCTGCTGCGTGACAAAATCGAAAACCGTCACACTCTGAGCATCGCCGGTTGCGAAATTTATACCGGTACGCTGAACGGCGTTGAGGTAGCGCTGCTGAAGTCCGGCATCGGCAAAGTTTCTGCCGCCATGGGTGCTACGCTGCTGCTGGAACACTGCAAGCCGGACGTCATCATTAACACCGGCTCAGCTGGCGGCCTGGCGCCAACGCTGAAAGTGGGCGATATCGTCGTTTCGGATGAAGTGCGCTACCACGACGCGGATGTTACCGCCTTCGGTTATGAATATGGCCAGATGGCGGGCTGCCCGGCAGCTTTCGTTGCCGATAAAAAGCTTATCGACGCAGCGGAAACCTGCATCAAAGAATTGGATCTGCATGCGGTTCGCGGCCTGATCGTCAGCGGCGATGCGTTTATTAACGGCTCCGTTGCGCTGGCAAAAATTCGCCACAACTTCCCACAGGCCGTTGCGGTAGAAATGGAAGCGACGGCTATCGGCCACGTATGCCATAACTTCAACACGCCTTTTGTGGTGGTACGCGCCATCTCCGACGTTGCCGATCAGCAGTCTCATCTCAGCTTTGAAGAGTTCCTGGTCGTCGCTGCCAAGCAATCCACCCTGATGGTGGAGAAACTGGTTCAGCACCTGGCCCGTGGCTAAGGTCATCCCTTGGCGCGGGGTAACTGCCCTGCTCCTTTGCCTCCCGGCGCTGCTGTTTGCAGCGCCTCGGGTAATCTCCCTCTCCCCCGCGAATACTGAACTGGCGTTTGCTGCCGGTATCACTCCCATTGCGGTGAGCGCTTACTCTGATTATCCGCCGCAGGCAAAGCAGATTGAACAGCTGGCCAACTGGCAGGGCATGAATTTCGAACGCATCGTAGCGTTGAAGCCGGATGCCGTACTGGCATGGCGTGGCGGCAATCCGGACAGGCAGGTTAACCAGCTTATTTCGCTGGGGATCAAGGTCATCTGGCTGGATCCTAAAAGCGTGGCCGACGTAGAAGCCGCCCTGCGCCAGCTGGCTCCGCTAAGCCCTACGCCAGAAAAGGCGCTGAAGGCAGCAGATACGCTATCTCGCCAGTATGCTGAGTTGAAAGCTCACTACGGCCACGCTCAAGCTAAGAAAGTGTTTCTGCAGTTCAGCCAGCAGCCGCTTTTTACTACCAGTAAAGATTCGATTCAGAACGAGGTCGTTGAGCTATGCGGTGGGCAAAATATCTTTGCCGACAGCCGTGTGCCCTGGCCGCAGGTGAGCCGTGAACAGGTTCTGACGCGCCAGCCGCAGGTTATTATTATTGCTGGCGATGCGAGCAATATTCCGTCGGTTCGGCAGTTCTGGAGTAATCAGTTGAAAGTTCAGGTTATTGCCGTCAATGATGACTGGTTTACTCGCTCTGGCCCGCGTATTATCCTCGCCGCAAAACAGCTCTGCGAAGAGCTGGCAAAAGCTTAACGTCACGCTCTGAGGGTCATGAATGCTGGTCTATTGGCTGGATATTGTCGGTACCGCCGTGTTTGCTATTTCCGGCGTTTTATTGGCCGGAAAGCTGCGTATGGATCCCTTTGGCGTACTGGTGCTTGGAGTAGTAACCGCAGTAGGCGGCGGTACAATCCGCGATATGGCGTTAGCTAACGGTCCGGTGTTTTGGGTGAAAGATCCTACGGACCTGGTCGTCGCCATGGTGACCTGCATGCTCACCATTGTACTGATACGTCAGCCGCGCCGTTTGCCTAAATGGGTACTCCCGGTGCTGGATGCCGTTGGCCTGGCGGTATTTGTAGGTATTGGCGTCAATAAAGCCTTTCTGGCCCACGCCAGCCCGCTGGTCGCTATTTGCATGGGCGTGGTGACCGGCGTAGGCGGTGGGATTATCCGCGACGTGCTGGCACGTGAAATTCCAATGATTTTGCGCACTGAGATTTACGCCACCGCCTGTATTATCGGCGGTATTGTCCACGCGACGGCTTACCATACCTTTAACATACCGCTGGAGCAGGCCAGTATGATTGGCATGGTGGTAACGCTGGGGATTCGCCTGGCGGCCATCCGCTGGCACCTCAAATTGCCCACGTTTGCGCTAAATGACCGACAATAGCGATAAAAAAAGCCGCGTACTAAACGCGGCTTTTTTGTTTCAGCAGCTCATCAGATGCTGAAGGAGGAACCACACCCGCAGGTGCTTTTCGCGTTCGGGTTGGTCACCACGAAGCGGGAGCCTTCCAGGCCTTCGCTGTAATCTACCGCGCCGCCGACCAGGTATTGCAGGCTCATCGGATCCACAACCAGAGCAACGCCCTGTTTCTCGATGGTCATGTCGCCGTCGTTGATCTGGTCGTCAAAGGTAAAGCCATACTGGAAGCCGCTGCAACCACCACCGGTGATATAGACGCGAAGTTTCAGATCAGGGTTCTCTTCGTCTGCAATCAGACTTTTCACTTTATTGGCGGCCGCTTCGGTAAACTGCAGCGGCAGCGCTACGTCATCACTCATTTTTTGCTCCCAACAATTAACAAGTCGGGCAGAAAATAACCCGCACTTTAGCGGCATTATCTAATACCCTGGTAAATCGTTCAAGTATTCTGCCCGGCCGCCGCACGCTCTGCTTCCTGCGCCTTCATAGCTTCTTGTTTTGCCAGCGTTCTGGCCAGGATCACAGAGTATAACGGTTTTCCTCCCAGGAATTGTGCCAACAGTGTCGCCCCGAGGCAGGTGATTATCATTGGCAGAATGAGCTGGTAATTATCCGTCATCTCCAGAACCAGTACGATGGCGGTCAAGGGCGCGCGCAGTGACGCAGCCAGCAGCGCCCCCATACCGGCAATAGCAAAGGTTCCCATATCCAGATGGTATGCAGGAAACCACGCGGCGCAGGCCGTGCCGAATGCCGTTCCCAGCAGCGTACCCAGTGCAAGCATCGGAGCGAAAATACCGCCCGGTGCGCCGGAGGAAAAGCAGAGCAGCGTCGTAATAACGCGAGCCACAAACAGAAACAGCAGCATGCCGATGGTGTAGTTTCCCATTGCCGCAATCGGGATCAGGCTAAAGCCACCGCCGGACGCCGCCTGCTGGATAAGCCCCAGCACGCCGCACAGCCCACCAATGAGGCCGCCAATCAGCACCCACTTCTTCAGGTTACCGCCGTGAATACGCTGGAACATATCCTGAGCGCCAATCACCAGCCGGTTAAACGCCACGCCGACGATGCCAAACACCATGCCCAGGATCAGATACAACCACAGCGTGTTGACCGGCGCATCCGCCAGCTTGCCCACCTGAATCACCGTCGTTTCGGTATTAAAAATGCGAAACACGATGCTCGACATAATCACGCCAATAAACACCGCTTTTATCGAAATCAGGTTGTAGCGAAACTGGGTACGCATCTCTTCGATGATAAACAAAATCCCGGCCAGCGGCGCGTTAAACGCGGCGGACAGCCCGGCAGCGGCACCGGTGGCCAGTAGAGAGTGGCGAGCCTCCGCCCCGCGCTGGCGAAAGAGATCGCTAACCATGCGCCCAATATTGCCACCGAGCTGGACGGTTGGCCCCTCGCGTCCCAGCACCATTCCCGCGCCGAGCGTGCCCATCCCACCGATGAATTTAACCGGGATAACGCGCCACCAGCGCACCGGCCGCAAATCTTCCAGCGCGCCTTCTATTTCCGGGATACCCGAACCACCGGCCTCTGGCGCAAAGCGGCGCACCAGGAAGTAACCGACCATCGCCAGCAGCGCCGAGCTAATAAACGCCAGCGGCCACACCAGCCAGGCACTGTCGGCGACCTGTGCCAGCATGCCGATACGGTGCTGAAGCACCCAGTTGACGGATTTTTCAAACGCCACGCCGACCAGGCCCGCCAGCGTCCCGACGATGGCCGCCATTAATAAAATCATCAACGGCATTTTATCCTGGCCAATCAGGCGACGCAGGATAGCACCGCGGCGTTGGCGTACGCTTTGCGGCGTTTCACGTGTAGAGTTTGCGGAGTTCATGGGCTCAAATTGTTTAGTCATACAAATAAGGCGGGCATTTTACCCACGGATCTCACCGACGTCCTGTTAATTTCATAAATAAACCGTAACGTTTGAATTTGGGCAAATATTTCAACCCTGCGTGGGTTTCACATAGAATAGCCCGCTGTCACCATTTCCACGAATCAGGAGCCGATTCATGAGTAAGTCTGAAAACCTGTACGCTGCAGCCCGCGAAGTCATTCCCGGTGGCGTTAACTCCCCGGTACGCGCCTTTACCGGCGTCGGCGGTGTGCCGCTGTTTATTGAGCGTGCGGACGGGGCTTACCTGTATGACGCGGACGGTAAAGCCTATATCGATTACGTTGGCTCATGGGGCCCAATGGTTCTGGGACACAACCATCCGGCAATCCGCAACGCGGTCATTGAAGCCGTGGAACGTGGTCTGAGCTTTGGCGCGCCGACCGAAATGGAAGTAAAAATGGCTCAGTTGGTGACCGAACTGGTGCCGACCATAGATATGGTCCGTATGGTTAACTCCGGTACCGAAGCCACCATGAGCGCTATCCGCCTGGCCCGTGGCTATACAGGCCGCGATAAAATTATCAAATTTGAAGGCTGTTACCACGGCCACGCGGACTGCCTGCTGGTAAAAGCCGGTTCCGGCGCGTTGACCCTCGGCCAGCCGAACTCTCCGGGCGTGCCGGCAGACTTTGCAAAACATACTCTGACCTGTACCTACAACGATCTGACCTCCGTGCGTGAAGCCTTTGAGCAATATCCGCAGGATGTGGCCTGTATCATCGTTGAGCCGGTTGCCGGCAACATGAACTGCATTCCGCCTCACGCAGACTTCCTGCCGGGCCTGCGCGCGCTGTGCGACGAATTCGGCGCACTGCTGATAATCGATGAAGTGATGACCGGCTTCCGCGTGGCGCTGGCTGGCGCTCAGTCTTACTATGACGTCGAGCCAGATTTGACCTGCCTCGGCAAAATCATCGGCGGCGGAATGCCGGTAGGTGCTTTCGGTGGCCGCCGTGAAATCATGGACGCGCTGGCGCCCACTGGCCCGGTTTACCAGGCGGGTACGCTGTCCGGTAACCCGATTGCGATGGCCGCAGGCTTTGCCTGCCTGACCGAAGTGTCACAGCCGGGCGTTCATCAGACCCTGACTGAATTGACGGAGATGCTGGCAAATGGCCTGCTGAATGCAGCGAAAGCAGAGAACATTTCTCTGGTGATCAACAATGTCGGCGGCATGTTCGGCCTGTTCTTCACCGATGCAGAAACCGTAACCTGCTATAAAGAGGTGGTTGCGTGTGACGTTGAGCGCTTCAAGCGCTTCTTCCACCTGATGCTGGAAGAAGGCGTTTACCTGGCACCGTCTGCGTTTGAGGCGGGCTTTATGTCAGTTGCCCACAGTAAAGAAGATATCCAGAGAACCATCGACGCGGCACGCCGGGTGTTTGCGAAGCTGTAATCTTTCCCCTCACCCCAACCCTCTTCCTGAAAGGGAGAGGGGGAAAACAGCTGATTTATGTTCGTTCCGGTTCCCTCTCCCCTTTGGGGAGAGGGACAGGGTGAGGGGTTATCGCCCCTGCTTTCTCAGCAGATAAACGAAGTAAGGCGCACCGATAAACGTTGCCAGCAGCCCCGCAGGCACCTGATTCGGGAACAAAATCATCCTGCCGCACCAGTCAGCCAGAATCATTAGCACCCCGCCCAGAATCCCGGCAATCACTATCTGCGGCATCGCCTTGCGGAACCCAAGCATGCGCGCAATATGGGGCGCCATCAGCCCGACAAAGCTTAATGGGCCAACGATTAACGTTGCCGTAGCGGTCAGCGTTGCTGCCAGCAACAGCAGCGCAAAGCGCGAGGGCGTTAACGCCATACCAACCGCTCTCGCCGTCGCACCACCCAGCGGCAAAATCACCAGCCAGCGGCGCAGCAGCGGCGTGATGGCTAACAGCACAACCATCACCACCAGCGTCCTCACGGCCTGCTCACCGGTTACGTTATAAGTCGAGCCTGAAATCCAGGTCAGCAGCGTCGCCATACGCGGATCGCCGCTTGCCATCAGCATCATCAGCAGCATGGTAAAGGCGGTGCTTAGCGCCATCCCGGCCAGCAGCATACGCTGAGGTGAAAAGCCCCCGCGCCCGGCGGCAAGCATGATAATCAGTAACGTCACCGCTGCGCCAAGACTGCCTGCTGGCAGAAGCCAGACAAAGGCATTCCCCGGCACGATAAACAACATAAGTACAACGCCGAACGCCGCACCGGAGCTTATTCCCAGCACTTCCGGGCTGGCCATCGCATTGCCGGTTAACCGCTGGATCAGGCAGCCCGCAACCGCCAGCATCACGCCTGCGGTCAGAGCAGCCATAACTCGCGGCCAGCGCCACGGCAGGACGTCATCAAAAAGCGCGCCGCTCAGCCAGCGCCAGCCATGAGCATCGCGCCCCAGAGCCAGCGCGGCGGTAATCACCAGCAGCAGAACGCCAAGGCTTATCGCCACCCACAGCAGAACGCGCTGACGTTCGGCCTGCACGTGGTCTCCCGCACTCATTGACGGCGCACCGCTGGTACGCAGGCGAGGCAGCAGCCACAGCAGGATAGGTGCGCCAATCAGCGCGGTGATGGTACCGGTTGAAACCTCACCCCACACGCCGGAGAGCCAGACCACAACCTGGTCGGAAAGCCAGAGAATCAACGCGCCAATCAGCGGCGCCAGGAATAAACGAGCAGCCAGGCGACGAGCGCCCAGCATTTTTGCCAGCAGAGGCGCGAATAGCCCGATAAAACCGACAATACCGACCGCGTTAACCAGCTGGGCGCTGAGAACAATCGCCAGCGCCAGCGTTGCCAGCCGTACAAGAGAAAGCGCCAGGCCGAGGTTGCGGGCTACGCCATCATCCAGCCCCATCAGCGTCAACGGGCGTAGCAACAGCAACGTTAGCAGCAGCCCGCCCAGCAAACGTGGCCACAGGCTTTCAACGCTGCTCCAGTCCTGCTGGTTGAGCGAGCCGGTGCTCCACAGGAACATATTCTGCAGCTGGTCATGATGGAAAATAGCCAGCAGCTGGTTGACCGCGCCGCAGTAGAGGCTCAGTACCAGCCCCGCGAGAATCAGCGTGACCGGCGACATACGCTTGCTCCAGGCTACGCCGAAAACCAGCAGGCCAACCGCCGCCGCGCCAATCAGCGCCGCAAACGGCTGGGCCGCCTGAGGAAGCACCCAAAGCGTGGCGACCGTGACGCCAAGCTGAGCGCCGCTGGCTACGCCAAGCGTTGTCGGCTCCGCCAGCGGATTTCGCAGCACCTGCTGGAATAACACGCCAACGAGTCCCAACCCGGCACCGACCAGCAGCGATATTGCGAGGCGCGGCAGCAGGCTGAAGTGAAAGAGCATCTGTTGAATATTGTCGATATCCGGCGCGACAAAGGCACTACTCCATTGCCCGGAAGGCAGCACGCCGCTCATGTTATGCAGCGTCAGCCAAAACGCACCGACAAACAGAGCCAGCAGCAGGCAGGCCGGGAAGATGACGTGGCGTCTGTTCATGCCAGGCTCCTCAGGCCGTCATCCAGCACGCGGGCAAAGTGCATCGCCGACATCGTCGTGCCATAGAGCCAAACGGCGGGAACCTGCTGGAAACGGTTCTGGCGGATAAACGGCATCGCTTTCCACAGCGGCGTCGCGGCAACCTGGCGGGCTATCGCTTCGTTTTTATGATCAAAGCACAGCACATCGGCGTCTTTAATCGCCGCCAGACGCTCAATCCCCACCACTGCGGTTCCCCAGAAATTGGTCTCTTCCTGCCAGGCATTCTTCACCCCCAGCAGATCCATCACCTGCTGGAACAAACTGTGTTTGCCCACCACCAGCGCATGGCGATTATCCAAAAATGACATCAGCAGTACCGGGCGGCTACCGCGAGCGGCAAAGCGGGGCTTCATGCCGGCAATAAAGGCATCAAACCCGGCCAAATGTTGGCTGGCGGCCTGCTGCATGCCCAGCGTGTCGCCCAGCTGAATTAACGATTTACGCGCGATGTCCAGCGGTTTGCCGGAACCGTCGTTGAAATTGAAACCCAGTCCGGGCGCAATACGAGTGATTTTTTCCGGCGAAGGCCCGTAGCCAGCAGAATAGAGAATCAAGGACGGTTTTAGCTGCGCCATCAGCTCAAGATTGGGCTCGGTGCGCAGGCCAACGTCAACGACATCTTCCGGCAGCTTAGGCTCGTTAACCCAGATCTGGTAATTAGGAATATCGGCGACGGCCATCGGCGTCACGCCCAGCGCCATCATCAGCTCAACGGGCAGCCATTCCAGCGCGATGATGCGTTTTGCATCCGGTACCGCCGCCTGCGCCGCTGGAAGCTTCAGCAGCAGCGGTGAAAGCGCCATCGCCGCCAGAAGGCGGCGACGGGTCAAAAGAAAGTCATTCATACGGCTCATCAATAAACAAAACTTACCGGCGCAGCCCCCGCCGGGTGCGGCAGGATGCCCATCGGAATACCGTAGATGTGTTCCAGCGTATCGCTTTGCATCAGCGCCTCTGGCGTACCCTGGGCGATCATTTCCCCGCCGCGTAGCGCAACCAGGTTATCGCAATAGCGTGCGGCCATATTGATATCGTGCAGAACAGCAATCACCGTCAGACCACGCTCCTGGCTCAGGCGATGAATCAGCGCCAGCACGTCCACCTGATGGGCAATATCCAGCGCGGAGGTGGGTTCATCGAGCAATAAACAGCGGCTATCCTGCGCCACCAGCATCGCAATCCACGCCCGCTGACGTTCACCGCCGGACAGGCTATCCACCAGACGATGCGCAAACGGCTTCAACCCAACCAGGCTAATTGCCTCATCGACCAGCTCGCGGTCAGCCACGCCAAAGCGCCCTAATGCCCCATGCCACGGATAGCGGCCAATCGCTACCAGCTCGCGAACCGTCATACCCTCAGCGGCCGGGAGCTGCTGGGGAAGATAGGCGACCTGACGGGCAAAAGCTTTGCTGCTCCAGCTGTCCAGCGGCTGCGCGTTAAGCAGGATCTCACCGTCCGACGGCTTCTGGTGGCGACCCAGCATTTTCAGCAGCGTCGATTTACCAGAACCGTTGTGGCCAATCAGACCGGTCACTTTTCCCACCGGGAAGGTGATGGAAAGCGGATGAAGCAACGTGCGACCGGGCACGCGGAAGGTCACATCAGTGAGGCTAAAAGTGGTGTCGGGCTGAAGGTGTTTATCCTGCATGGTAGCCATCTTAGTGAAGGGCACGGCGAACCGTGCCCGGGAGACAAGTTAGAAGCGGAAGGTCGCGGTAGCGACCACCTGACGTTCAGCGCCCCAGAAGCAGCCATAAGTTTCGAAGCAGCTGGCAACGTATTCACGGTCAAGCAGGTTATTCACGTTGACTGCAATACTGGAACCGTTCAGGCCAAAGCGACCGAGGTCATACTTCACAACTGCATCCATAACGGCCGCGCTACCCACCTTGAAGGTGTTCGCCGGATCGCCATAGCTTGAGCCGATGAATCGACCACCGGTGCCCAGAGTCAAGCCGCTCAGCACGCCGCTGTTGAAGGTGTAATCCCCCCACAGGGAAGCCATGTGTTTAGGGACCTGAACCGGGCTATTTCCCTGAAGGGTTGTGTCTTTGGTGTACTGCGCATCGGTATAAGTGTACGACGCCGTTACGTTGATATTGGCGTTAACCGCCGCCTTCGCTTCCAGCTCTACGCCGCGAGCGCGAACTTCACCGGCCGGAACCTGGTTAAGCGCGTTTGTCGGGTCCGTCATCAAGGTATCAGTTTTGGTCAACTGATAGACCGCACCGGTAACCACAACTGGCATATCCTTCGGCACATATTTCACACCAGCTTCGTACTGTTCACCTTTAGATGGCTTGTAGGCCACACGAGGCGTGCTGTAGAGGCTAAATGCGTTAGGCTCAAAGGATTGGCTGTAGCTGACGTATGGTGAAATACCATTTTCAAACAGATAGTTAACACCACCACGCCAGGTAAACTGATGATCGTTGCGCTCAATATAACCGTTATCACTACGCACAGTTGTCGCCTGCTTAGACCAGTCGTAGCGGCCGCCCAACGTCATGACCCACTTGTTCCATTCTGCCTGGTCCTGTACGTAAAGACCCGTTTGCTTGCTTTCATTCATCTGGTAAGGCACTGCATTGCCGAAATCGACGTCGCTCATTGAACCCAGATTATTAAGATCCAGAGCCGGAGCATTGCCAAACAGAGCGCTGATGTCGTTACGCATACGCATGTAATCAATCCCGGTCAGCAGGGTATGATCAACATCACCGGTCGCAAATTTACTTTGCAGTTGCGTATCAACGCTGAAGTTTTGCAGCCTTTCATTATCAACGACGGTTCCGCGCCCCAGATAGTGAGCTTTTTGCTCAGCCGTCAGCGCCTGACAATAGGTGTTAAACAGGTTCATGCTGTTGTTGCACAGACCGGTACCATATGCGCTTTGCTGAGCCACTTTCATTTCTGAGAAGCGCAGGTTCTGACGCACGGTAAAGGTGTCGTTGAAGCCGTGTTCAAAACTATAGCCAACCATTTTCTGGTTACGGGAATAGCTATTGTTGGTTGCCCCTTCATTGAAGCTGGTTGGCAGACGTCCACCGTTTGGCAGCGGCTGAACGGTCCCCTCTTTTGGCAACCAGCCGTAGTAACCTGTTTGAGGTTCATTCTGGAAGTAGGACAGGAAGGTGAAATTGGTTTTGTCGTCAGGACGCCAGGAGAAGGATGGCGCAATCGCGTAACGTTTCTGTTTCGCGCCTTGTTGCTGTTCATCATTAGAACGCGCAACGCCGGTCAGGCGGTAGGAATATACGCCAGCATCATCCAAGGCATCGCTGAAGTCGAAGCCGGTCTGGTACAGGTTATCCGTACCCATTTTAAATTGAACTTCATGCAGCGGCTCGGTGGTCGGGCGCTTGCTGACCATATTCACAATACCACCCGGGCTGCTTTTGCCGTACAGCACGGAAGTTGGGCCGCGCATCAGCTCTACGCGCTCCAGCATATAAGGGTCGATTACCGCATCGTTATAGAAATCGCCCTGCATTTTCAGACCGTCCAGATAGTTATTCTGGCTCAGGCCAACGGAAGAGAAACCACGAATGATAACAAAGTCATAGTTATTTGAGGCACCACGACTGTTTACCGTCACGCCCGGCGTATAGCCCAGCGCTTCTTTCACGGACTGGAATTGATGCATCTGCATCTCTTCACTGGTCACCACCGAGATAGACTGTGGCGTCTTTTCAATCGGGGTATCCGTTTTCGTCGCCGTGGCGCTGCGTTTGGCCGCGATAGTTGGCGAGGGCCCCCATGCGCTTTCTGCCGGCGCTGCGCTGGCAGAAACGGTAATGGTGTCTTCTTTTTTGCTCGTACCGGAATCCGCAGCGAAGCTATTTACGCTGAGGGTTCCCACCGCTGCTGCAACAAACAGGGCAAGCTTACGGACAGGGGTTTTGGCTGGCTGACCAGTGAGTGAACGCGCCATGATATTTTCTCTGGTGAAGTAGTAAATGATAACGTAAACGATAATTATTATTATGCCCGCAGAATAATAGACGAAACGAATGATTCATAGCAAGCGCTTCACATCCGTAGGGTTATTAAGGGAATAAGAAATAACCTGATGGTTTATGAGGTGTTATTGGCGTGTGAAATTTAAGATAAGGAACGCGCTATTTTGGGCGGATAAAGCGGAAATGTGGCTTTTCAGAGAAAGGCCCCTCTCCCATTAGGGAGAGGGGTGAGGTAAAGATAAAACTTAGTTACTGCCGAACATATCCTTAATCCAGCCTGCAACGCCATCGCTCTTCTGTTCCTGAGCGGGCTGTTGCTGCTGTTGAGGCTGCTGCTGTGCCGGCTGCTGACCTGCTGGCGTCTGACTAAACGGGTTCGCCGACTGTTCTTCCTGTTGGCTCTGTTGGCAGAGCGCATCAGGGTTCGTCGTCCACACCGGCAGAACACGATCGCCACCGCCGCTGCACTGGAAGTAACCCGCGCTGTTTACGCTCATATCAACAATATCTTCAGGCTCTGTCAGGTCCAGCGGGATCGGCGACTGATTTGACAGATAACGCTGGTACAGCGACATTGCACCACTTGCGCCGTAAAGCTTGGTCGGCTGGTTGTTATCGCGGCCTACCCAGGTAATGGTCACTTCACGACCGTCAATACCGGCAAACCAGGTATCGATATTGTTGTTGGTGGTACCGGTTTTACCCGCCAGGTGCAGGTTCGGGTATTTCCCGCCCAGCGCACGCCCTGTACCGCGAGCCACCACCTGCTGCATACCAAACAGCGTCAGGTAAGCGGCCTGCGCAGGCACCGCCTGCTCGGCCTGCGGGAAGCTCTGGTACAGCACGGTGCCGTCTTCAGCAATCACCGAGCGCAACGCGGACAGCGTGGCGCGATTACCGCCGCTGGCGATAGTCTGGAATGCCTGTGCTACCTGAATAGGCGTCAGGTTCAGCGCACCCAGAATCATTGCCGGAACCGGACTAAGCTGGTCTTTTGGCACCCCGAGCTTCGTCCAGGTATCGGTAATAGCCGGTAAGCCAAGCGTCATCCCCAGGTTAACGGTCGGCACGTTCATCGAGCGCGTCAGCGCGTCAACCAGCATCACCTGCCCGCTATACTGATGGTTATCGTTCTGCGGCGACCACACCTGGCCATTCGACAGTTTGATACCAACCGGAGCATCGGCAAGCCAGGTATTCAGGCGGAATTTATCCGGCTGGCTCAGCGCCGTCAGATAGGTGGCGGGTTTTGCCAGCGAGCCAATCGAACGGCGAGCCTGCAGCGCACGGTTAAAGCCAGCAAACTGGGGTTCAGCCCCGCCGACAACCGCACGAACTTCACCGGTAAAGCGGTCAACAATCACCATCGCCGCTTCCAGATCGTTCAGCTTACGGGAAGCCCGCAGCACCGGAACCCCTTCGGTAACCGCTTTTTCCGCCGCATCCTGAGACACGGAATCAAAGGTGGTAAAGATCTTCACGCCGGACAGGTCTTTCACCTTGTCGCCCAGCTTGTCCTGAAGCTCCTGACGCACCATCTGCATAAAGGCTGGCTGTGGGGATATAACGCCACCGCGCGGCTGTACGCCCAGAGGACGCGCGCTCAGCATATCGTACAGCTCCTGATCGATAACCTTTTGTTCCTGCAGCAGGCGCAGGACCAGGTTACGACGTTCGAGCGCCAGCTTCGGATTGCGCCACGGGTTATACAGCGATGCCCCTTTTACCATCCCCACCAGCAGCGCCTGCTGGTCGAGGCTCAGCTCATCCACCGGACGACCGAAGTAATAAAGGCTGGCCAGCGGGAAGCCACGGATCTGATCGTCACCACTCTGACCGAGATACACTTCGTTCAGGTACAGCTCAAGGATGCGATCTTTGTCGTAGCGCGCATCCATAATCAGCGCCATATAGGCTTCGTTAGCTTTACGCCACAGCGTACGCTGGTTACTCAGGAAAAGGTTTTTTACCAGCTGCTGAGTGAGCGTACTGCCGCCCTGCACCGCGCGCCCTGCCGTCAGGTTGGCGACAACGGCACGGCCAATGGAATAAATGCTGATCCCGTCATGCTCATAGAAATGGCGGTCTTCGGTGGCGATAAGCGTGTCTACCAGCAGGTCCGGGAAACCGGAGCGCGGCACAAACAGACGCTGCTCACCGTTTGGCGAAGAGAGCATGGTAATCAGGCGCGGGTCGAGGCGGAAAATACCGAAGCTACGGTTATTATCCATGTTCTGGATAGATTCCAGACGACCACCGTCAAACACCAGGCGTGCGCGAATCTGCCCTTCTTTACCATCCGGGAAGTCAAACGGGCGGCGAATCAGCTCAATGTTGTTCCCCTGGACGGTAAACTCACCCGGACGCGTCATGCTCGACACCTGCCGGTACTGCGTGGCCTCCAGAAGCTTCACCATCTCCGCTTTGCTGTAAGGCATATCCGGCTCAAGGTTCACCATCCGGCCATACACCGCCGCCGGTAGCTGCCAGACCTTACCGTCAATGCGGCTGCGGATCTGCTGATCGAGATACACGCCGTAAATAACCAGCGCCACAAAGAAGATGATTGCCAGCTTCACTAACAGCCAGAAGAAACGGCGTTTTTTCGACGGGCGGCCCGATCCTTTCCCCTTACCTTTTCCCTTACGCGGCGGCATTGGTTCCTCGTCTTCGTAGTCATCGTCTTCGTACTCGTCGTCATAATCCTCTTCCCTGAGTCGACGACGGCTCACCTTCTCTTTCGCCGGACGCGTTGGTTTTCCTTTACGTCCAATCGGCTCGCGGTCATTCCCCGCCATGCATCTTCTCCACAAAAGTTCAGGCGCAAGGGCCCGATTCTCCGTTCTTCCGCGTAATACGAAAGAAGAAATCTCTCAAAAAAACAGCCAGACATTCTTATCAGGAATGTCTTTTCGTGTTTGCTCCCTCACCCATTGGGAGAGGGTATCAGGAATACTTTTTCGTCCGGCGCGTCGGGGCTGTATTCGCCGGATCGTCCGGCCAGACGTGCTTCGGATAACGTCCCTTCATCTCTTTCTGCACTTCGCGCCAGGCCCCGTTCCAGAACGCCGTTAAATCACGGGTGATCTGCAACGGCCGCTGCGCCGGAGATAATAGCTCAAGCACCAGCGGAACGCGCCCCTCGGCAATGCAGGGCGTCTGCGCTTCACCGAACATCTCCTGGATACGTACAGCCAGCACCGGTGGATTGTCGCTGTCATAGCGAATCGCAATCTGGCTTCCGGTCGGCACAGTGTAATGAGTTGGCAGGGCACTATCCAGCCGTTGACGCATTGGCCAGTCAAGCAAATGACTTAACGCCCGGCTAAGATCGATATTTTTCAGCGCCCGCAGCGAATGCACGCCGCGCATTTCCGGCAGCAACCATTCTTCGAGCGTTGCCAGCAGAGATTCATCGTCTACCGCCGGCCACTTTTGTTCCGGCAGCCAGCGAGCGGCACAGGCCAGGCGCAACCGCAGTTGCTCAGCCGGAACGGACCACTCGAGTAGCCCAAGCCCGCGTTCACGGATCCCGTTTAAAATTGCCTGCTGCATTTCCTCTTCTGAAGGCTTCGCTAACAGCTGCGTTTTCACCACCAGTCTGCCTATCTGACGACGGCGATACGCTTTTAACGAGCCCCGCTCTTCATCCCATTCTACGGAATCACTTTCCGTTAGCAGGTGCGGCACGCGAGCGACAAGCTCTTCGATATCCAGCGGTAGCGCCAGTAGAATACGGGCGTCCGGCGACTGGCTGCCCTGCAGCAGCAGAGGGGCAATTAGCCATTCATGCCGCGTCATGGCGTCGTCCTGCTCCAGCATGGCGCCCATGCCGTTCGCCAACTGATAACGCCCCTCAGCCCCGCGCCGCCGGGCGACACGATCGGCAAATCCGCTGGCCAGCAGCGGCATCGCCAGTGAAATGTCAGGTTCACCACCTCGCGCATTGACCCTTTTCAGCAGCTGCGCCGCTCGCTGCCGCCAGTTGCCATTTCTGCTGTCGAAGATAGACCGCAAATCCCCGCCGCCCTGAGTACGCGGTGGTTCTTCAAGGATCGCTGCCAGTAACGCCGCCGTAGCTTGCTCGTCCGGTGTTTTTGCCGCGATCAGCATTGAGGCGAGGCGGGGCTCGTTGCCCATCTGTGCCATTTTTTGGCCTTCAGCCGTTATGCGCTGATGGTCGTCAACGGCCCCTAGCTGGCACAGGAGGCGACGAGCTGCGGCCAGATTTACTTCAGGCGGAGCATCAAGCCAGGTCAACTGATTCACCTCCTGGCAGCCCCACTGCAGCAGTTCAAGCAACAGACCGGACAGATCGCTTTGCAGGATTTCTGGCTCACTTTGCATGGCCGCACGTTCGGCCTGCTCGGCGGCAATAAGATGCAAACAAATCCCCGGCTCCAGACGTCCGGCACGCCCTGCCCGCTGGGTCATTGAGGCCTGGCTGACGCGCTGGGTTATCAGACGAGTAAGCCCGGTGCGAGCATCAAAACGCGCGACGCGTTCCTGGGCCGCGTCCACCACCAGGCGGATCCCTTCAATGGTCAGGCTGGTCTCCGCGATGTTAGTCGCCAGCACCACCTTACGCGTGCCCGCAGCGGCGGGCAGAATCGCCTTACGCTGCTCGCTAAGAGGCAAGGCGCCGTACAACGGACAAAGCTGAACATCGCTCGCCACGCGTTCTTTTAGCTGCTCCTGCACGCGCTGAATTTCACCGACGCCGGGTAAAAACAGCAGCAGCGATCCTGACGCTTCACGCAGTAGCCCGGCCACGGCGGTGGCTACGGCTTCATCAAAGCGCTGGTGCGCGGGCAATGCGCCGTAGCGTCGCTCAACCGGGAACGCTCGCCCATCTGAAGTAATGACGGGCGCATCCGGGAGGCATTGCTGCAGACGCTGATTGTCCAGCGTCGCCGACATAATCAGGATCTTAAGGTCATCGCGCAGCCCGGCCTGTACGTCCAGCAGCAATGCCAGAGCGAGATCGGCCTGCAGGCTTCGCTCATGAAATTCATCGAGGATCACAAGCCCAATGCCGCTAAGTTCGGGATCCTGTTGGATCAGCCGCGTTAAAATTCCTTCGGTAACCACCTCAAGCCGGGTATTTGGCCCCACGCAGCTGTCAGCACGCATCCGGTAACCCACCGTTTCACCCGGTTTTTCCCCTAGTAATTCGGCCAGCCGTTGCGCAACGTTGCGGGCGGCAAGGCGGCGAGGCTCAAGCAGTAAAATACGGCCTTCCAGCCGACTCTGCTGAAGGATTTGCAGCGGCAGCCAGGTGGATTTACCTGCGCCAGTAGGGGCATTGAGCAAAACTTGTGGCGCGTACTCGAGCGCCTTAAGCACTTCCGGCAGTACGGCCGCAACCGGTAATGACGACACAAACGGCTCCAAAGGGTTAACATCGGCAGTCGCGCATTGTAGCATCCCGCCAAACCATAACCGAGAGACAACCATGGCCGAGAGTCGCCGCCTGTTTTTTGCCCTGACGTTGCCTTCCGAGATGCAACAACAGATTATCCACTGGCGCGCCGCACAGTTCCCGGCGGATGCAGGTCGACCGGTAGCAGCGGCCAATCTTCACCTCACGCTGGCGTTTTTGGGTGATGTTTCTGACGAAAAACGTCAGGCGCTTTGCCGCCTCGCCGGACGTATTCGCCAGCCTGGCTTTACGCTGCGACTGGATGATGCCGGGCAGTGGCTGCGATCGAGCGTCGTGTGGCTGGGCCCACGCCAGGCCCCGCGCGGCTTATTGCAGCTGGCGAATATGCTGCGCGCCCAGGCTGCACGCAGCGGCTGCTACCAGTCTCCACAGCCGTTTCATCCCCACGTCACGCTGTACCGCAACGCGATTCGTTCTGTCGCACTCCCGGCTCCGGGCTTTAGCTGGCAGTTCCAGGTGAATGAGTTTTCACTGTACGAATCCCTCTTTGAACGGGGCAGAACCCGCTATCAGGCGCTTGAACACTGGCCGCTGACTAATAAGGAAGAGTAGATGGAGTTTTCACCTGCACTGCAGCCCGCAACGCTCATCAAGCGCTACAAGCGCTTCCTGGCCGATGTGGTGACAGCCGACGGCAAAACCATGACGCTGCATTGCCCCAATACCGGCGCAATGACCGGCTGTGCCACCCCCGGCGATACCGTCTGGTACTCCACGTCCGCCAGCGCAACGCGTAAATACCCTCATACATGGGAGCTTACGCAGACGCAAAAGGGTGAGATAATTTGCGTCAATACGTTACGTGCGAACACGCTGGTCAAGGAGCTGCTTATAACAGCGCCTCCCGCAGAGCTGGCGGGCTATAGCGAGATACAGGCCGAAGTAAAATACGGTGAAGAACGCAGCAGAATTGACTTTATGTTACAAGCGTGTAACAAGGTTAACTGCTATATTGAAGTGAAATCAGTCACGTTACTTGAGCAGGATAAAGGCTATTTTCCCGATGCCGTTAGCCTGCGAGGCCAGAAGCATTTAAGAGAGTTAATGAATGTGGTTCAGCAAGGAGAGCGCGCGGTGCTACTGTTTGCGGTATTGCATTCTGCTATAAATAGCGTCTCGCCAGCCCGCCACATTGATGAGAAGTATGCGCGGCTGTTAAGTGAGGCACAGCAGTGTGGGGTTGAAATTATCGCCTGGAAGGCAGAACTTTCTGCCACAGGGATGACTCTAACTACGCCGTTGCCTGTCTATTTATAATCATCATCTGGTTAAGGACAGATAACGTATTGTCTTTTTTATAGTCGGGTCGTTTCGCAAATAAGCTTTTCTTCACACGGTTGTCAAGAGAGGAGTTTATATAATTGCCATCCTGAAAAGCATCTGCTATTTATAGCGGCCTGATTTTACCCCGACAGGGGACCGATAAGTGCGTGTTAAGGAGAAACAACATGCAAGAAGGGCAAAAGCGTAAAACATCGTCCCTGAGTATTCTCGCCATCGCTGGGGTGGAGCCATACCAGGAGAAAACGGGCGAAGAGTACATGAACGAAGCCCAGCTGTCGCACTTCAAGCGCATTCTTGAAGCATGGCGTAATCAGCTCATGGATGAGGTAGATCGCACCGTTTCGCATATGCAGGATGAAGCGGCTAACTTCCCGGACCCGGTTGACCGTGCAGCCCAGGAAGAAGAGTTCAGCCTCGAATTGCGTAACCGCGATCGTGAACGCAAACTGATCAAAAAGATCGAGAAAACGCTCAAGAAAGTGGAAGACGAAGATTTCGGCTACTGCGAATCCTGCGGTGTAGAAATCGGCATTCGTCGCCTTGAAGCACGTCCGACAGCTGATTTGTGTATCGACTGCAAAACGTTGGCAGAAATCCGCGAAAAACAGATGGCCGGCTAACGGCTAACGGAATTGCCAGACCTCTATGGCGGGAGCACTCTCCCGCCATATTACTTTATAGCTCCCCGAAAACATGTCAGCTCAACTCTACATTGGCCGTTTTGCCCCCTCCCCCTCAGGGGAACTGCATTTTGGCTCATTGATTGCCGCTCTCGGCAGCTACCTTCAGGCTCGCGCTCAACAGGGTCGCTGGCTGGTACGCATCGAAGATATCGATCCCCCTCGTGAAATTCCCGGCGCCGCAGACACCATTCTCAAACAGCTTGAGCACTACGGCCTGCACTGGGATGGCGACGTTTTGTGGCAATCTCATCGTCACGATGCCTATCGCGCCGCGCTGGCCTGGCTGCAACAGCAGGGGCTGAGCTATTACTGCACCTGCACCCGCAGCCGTATCCAGCAGATCGGCGGTTTCTACGATGGTCATTGCAGAACGCTTGGCAACGGGCCACAAAACGCCGCGATGCGTCTGGTGCAAAATAACCCGGTGCTGAGCTTCCTGGACGGCCTGCGCGGACAATTGCACGCCGATGAGGCTCTGGCGCGGGAAGATTTCATCATTCACCGCCGCGACGGCCTGTTCGCCTATAATCTTGCTGTCGTCGTGGATGACCATTTCCAGGGCGTGACGGAGATCGTGCGCGGCGCGGACTTGATTGAGCCAACGGTAAGGCAAATCTCGCTGTATCAACAGTTTGACTGGCCTGTTCCTGATTATATTCACCTGCCGCTGGCGCTGAATGATCAAGGCGCTAAGCTTTCGAAACAGAATCACGCCCCCGCGCTGCCGCAAGGCGATCCTCGTCCACTGCTGGTAGAAGCGTTGCGCTTTTTAAATCAACAGGTAGCAGACGGCTGGCAGGATCTGACGCTGGAGATGCTGCTTGAACAGGCAGTGGCTAACTGGTCGCTTAATCGCGTGCCTGTGAATACATCATTCTCAAATGCGCCGCACTGAGCTATGATTAGCCGCTGTTTTTTTTGTCCCTATGATTGACACTGCCGAGGTGGACTATTTTTACCCGAGTCGCTAATTTTTGCCGCAAGGTGCTTAACCGCGATGACGTCGTGGTCGAGGAGAATGAAACTCTCCCGCACATTACTGTTATTCCGCGTGACCAGCACGCTATTTCCCGCAAAGATATCAGTGAAAATGCCCTCAAGGTGCTCTACCGTTTGAACAAAGCAGGCTATGAGGCTTACCTCGTCGGCGGTGGCGTCCGCGACCTGTTGCTGGGCAAAAAACCCAAAGATTTCGACGTTACGACCAGCGCAACGCCCGATCAGGTTCGTAAACTGTTCCGCAACTGCCGCCTGGTCGGTCGCCGTTTCCGTCTGGCGCACGTGATGTTCGGCCCAGAAATTATCGAAGTGGCCACCTTCCGCGGACATCATGAAGAACAGCAGTCTGCCGACCGACAGACCTCACAGCGCGGCCAAAACGGCATGCTGCTACGCGACAACATCTTTGGATCCATCGAAGAAGATGCTCAACGCCGCGACTTCACCATCAACAGCCTTTACTACAGCGTTGCCGATTTCTCCGTACGTGATTACGTCGGCGGCCTGAACGATTTGAACAAAGGCATTATCCGTCTGATTGGCGATCCGGAAACACGCTACCGCGAAGACCCCGTGCGTATGCTGCGTGCGGTCCGCTTTGCCGCCAAGCTGAACATGACCATCAGCCCGGAAACCGGTGAACCAATCCCGCGCCTGGCAACGTTGCTTAATGATGTTCCCCCCGCGCGCCTGTTCGAGGAATCACTTAAACTCCTGCAGGCCGGGTATGGCTTTGAAACCTACCAGCTGCTGCGTGAATATCAGCTGTTCCAGCCACTGTTCCCGATCATCACCCGCTACTTTACCGAGCAGGGTGACAGCCCGATGGAACGCATCATTGCGCTGGTTCTGAAGAATACCGATAACCGCATTCATAACGATATGCGCGTGAACCCGGCGTTCCTGTTTGCGGCAATGTTCTGGTATCCACAGCTGGAAATGGCGCAGAAAATCGCGCAGGAAAGCGGCCTCGCTTACTATGACGCTTTCGCGCTAGCGATGAACGATGTGCTGGACGAAGCCTGCCGCGCGCTGGCGATTCCAAAACGCATCACCACGCTGGTTCGCGATATCTGGGGTCTGCAGCTTCGTCTGTCTCGCCGCCAGGGGAAACGCGCCTGGAAGCTGATGGAGCACCCTAAGTTCCGTGCGTCTTACGACCTGCTGGCGCTGCGTGCAGAGGTGGAGAACAACCAAGAACTGCTGCGTCTGACCAAATGGTGGGGCGAATTCCAGGTGGCGGCACCGCCTATGCAAAAAGATATGCTGAACGACCTTGGCGATGAGCCCGCCGTTCGCCGCCGTACGCGTCGCCCGCGCAAACGTGCGCCACGCCGCGAAGGCAGCGCATGACCCTCGCGTATATCGCGCTGGGCAGTAACCAGGCGTCACCGCTGGAGCAGGTTTCTTCAGCTCTTGACGCCCTTGCCGCCATTCCACAAAGCCGAATGGTGGCAACTTCTTCGTTTTACCGCACTCCCCCGCTGGGCCCGCAGGATCAGCCAGATTATCTGAATGCTGCCGTGGTACTTGATACCGACCTGTCTGCCGAAGCCCTGTTAGACCATACTCAACGTATCGAACTTGAGCATGGTCGCGTTCGCAAAGAAGAGCGCTGGGGACCGCGTACGTTAGATCTCGATATTATGTTGTTTGGCAATGAGGTGATTCACACCGACCGCCTGACCGTACCCCATTACGATATGAAGAACCGCGCGTTTATGCTGGTTCCATTACTGGAAATAGCACCTGAATGCCGCTTTCCTGACGGGCGATCTGTTGCTGAAATACTGGCTCGCCTTTCTCAGGAGGGCATTACCCGCTGGTAATCAGCGCGCCCGTATCCTGTTCAAACCTTTCTCCGGGGATGATGATGAAACCCACTACCACCTCCACCCTGCGTAAACTCAAGCAGGACAAAAAGAAATTCGCCACCCTTACCGCTTATGACTTCAGCTTCGCCAAACTGTTTGCTGACCAAGGCGTCGGCGTTTTGCTGGTTGGCGACTCGCTGGGCATGACGGTTCAGGGCCACGACTCTACGCTGCCGGTCACGGTGGAAGACATTGCGTATCACACCCGCGCGGTTCGCCGCGGCGCACCAAACTGCCTGCTGCTGGCCGACCTGCCGTTTATGGCCTACGCCACGCCGGAGCAGGCGTTTGCCAACTCTGCTGAGGTGATGCGTGCCGGCGCTAACATGGTCAAAATCGAAGGCGGACGCTGGCTGGCTGAGACGGTGAAAATGCTGACTGAGCGCGCCGTTCCTGTTTGTGGCCATTTGGGATTAACGCCGCAGTCGGTCAATATTTTTGGCGGTTATAAAGTTCAGGGCCGTGACGAACAGGCCGCGCAAACGCTGCTGGACGACGCCCTGGCGCTCGAAGCTGCTGGCGCACAACTGCTGGTGCTGGAATGCGTTCCCGTCGAGTTGGCCAAACGCGTCACCGAAGCGCTGACTATTCCGGTAATTGGCATCGGCGCGGGGAACGTCACGGACGGGCAAATATTGGTGATGCATGATGCCTTTGGGATTACAGGCGGCCATATTCCTAAGTTTGCGAAGAATTTCCTTGCTGAAACCGGCGATATTCGCGCCGCGGTGCGCCAGTACATTAATGAAGTCGAGTCCGGCAGCTACCCGGGCAACGAACACAGTTTTTACTGACAGGAGACAGGTTGTGCTGATTATCGAAACGTTACCGCTGCTGCGTCAGCAGATTCGCCGCTGGCGCCAGGAAGGCAAGCGCATCGCTCTGGTGCCGACCATGGGCAACCTGCACGATGGGCACATGACGCTGGTTGAAGAAGCTAAAGCCGTTGCCGATGTGGTAGTGGTCAGTATTTTCGTCAACCCAATGCAGTTCGACCGCCCGGACGATTTGGCCCGCTATCCGCGTACGCTGCAGGAAGATTGCGAGAAGCTGAACCGTCGTAAAGTTGATATGGTGTTCGCCCCGGCACCGGTAGATGTTTACCCTCAGGGTCTCGACACACAAACGTTCGTGGATGTACCAGGTCTCTCCACCATGCTCGAAGGCGCCAGCCGCCCGGGCCATTTCCGAGGCGTGTCCACCATCGTCAGCAAGTTGTTCAACCTGGTTCAGCCCGACGTTGCCTGCTTCGGCCAGAAGGATTATCAGCAGCTAGCGTTGATCCGTAAGATGGTTGCCGATATGGGGTACGATATTGAGATTGTTGGCGTACCGACCGTGCGCGCTAAAGACGGCCTGGCGCTCAGCTCTCGCAACGGCTACCTGACCGCCGATCAGCGTAAAATTGCGCCTGGATTGAGCAAAGTGATGAATGGCCTTGCCGATAAACTGCGCAATGGCGAGCGTGATGTGGAAGAGATGTTGATCCTGGCCGCCACTGAACTTAACGAAAAAGGCTTCCGTTCGGACGACCTGCAAATCCGCGATGCGGACACGCTGCTGGAGCTTTCTCCTGAAAGCAAACGCGCGGTGATCCTGATGGCGGCCTGGCTTGGCCAGGCACGACTGATTGATAACGTTACCGTCAGTCTGGCGCAGTAGACAGCCCAAATAAAAAGGGCAATACTGCCTCGAATATCCACGGCGCTGAGAATATCAGCGCTTTTTAAGCCCAGTAACAAAGGTTCAAGTTTATGATTCGCACCATGCTGCAAGGTAAGTTACACCGTGTCAAAGTGACTCAGGCGGACTTGCATTACGAAGGCTCCTGCGCCATCGATCAGGACTTCCTTGAGGCGGCAGGCATTCTGGAATATGAAGCCATCGACATTTACAACGTCACCAACGGTAAGCGTTTCTCTACCTACGCTATCGCCGGTGAGCGCGGCTCTAAGATTATCTCCGTTAACGGTGCAGCGGCACACTGTGCTGACGTCGGCGACATTCTGATTATCGCCAGCTACGTC
Source organism: Cedecea sp. (assembly GCF_036500665.1). Lineage (NCBI taxonomy): Bacteria > Pseudomonadati > Pseudomonadota > Gammaproteobacteria > Enterobacterales > Enterobacteriaceae > Cedecea > Cedecea sp. The sequence goes on along the minus strand of NZ_DASYBS010000113.1, from coordinate 142,413 downwards.
ACCATGCCGGACGAACAGGCACGCAGCTGGCAGCCAAAAGTGGCCTACTTTGACGGTGAGAATGAGATGAAACGTCTCGCGAAAGCGGTGCCGGTTCAGGTCGCGTAATAACCGCCCCTTATCCTCTCCCCACGTGGGAGAGGGAATCGAACAAACCCACTTTAGCTCACGTTACGGAACCGGAGTTAACTCACGACTCAGGCTGATTGGTAATCGTCCTCGACATCGTTTCCAGCGAATCCGTCCTCATAATATAAAGCCGCTTCAACAAGAACGGGTTATCGCCCGGTTTCACCTTCCCACGTACTGTCGTCACGGCCATATGAAAACCTGCGTCATTCGCCGCCTTCACCGCGATATCGTTATAGCCGCCGAACGGATAGGACAGGTAAAGCACGTGCGGATTGAACTGCGACAGCGCGCGGCGCGAGTGCTCAAAATCAAACAGGATATTGTGGTAGCTACGGCTCAGAAGAATCGGGCGGCGATAGTTATCAACGCGATGCAGGAAATGCGTGTGTGACTGAATATCAAACACGCTCTGAATCGCCTCCAGCTCAGAAATACTCATAAACTGTAGAGACTTTGGATTCCACGGCTGTGGATGGCGTTTAATACGTGACGAGATGATGTATGCCGTCGCTTTAAAACCGTACTGTTTAAGAATCGGGAATGCGTAGCGATAGACTGATTTCAGCCCGTCATCGAAGGTGATCACCACCGAGCGAGCCGGGAGGTTCATACGGTTACGCACGTAGCCTTCCAGCTGGTACATCGTCAGCGTGGTGTAACCCATATCACGCAGCCAGGTCATCTGGTTGCTGAATGCCACAACCGACGTAGTTGTTGAGGTATGGCGGAAACGCGTATTTTCTTCATCACGCAAAATATGGTGATAGGTCAGCACCGGAATACCGTTATCCGGCTGCGCGTCCAGACTGCTGATGTATCCTAGCCGGTTGCCGATGCGGATCTGGTACCAGGTCTGGTTCAGGCGATCTTTCAGTTTCCCGATAATCGGGTAGCGGAGGTTATCTGCCAGGGTCCCAAACACTTCTGAGGAAGTTGAAGGGTCGCTATAGATAGCCACATCACGGAAGGTTATCAGGTTCTGGTTGCTTAATGGCTTATTAAGATCGCCAAGCCGGTCTTCCACCCGCCGCTTACCTTTGACCGGGGCAAGATGCGCCTTGTCGATAAAACCGGTGCCAAAACCAAAGTTAAATTCATAGTAATCCGCCACGGTAGGCACCACCGCCAGGATCTGGCCCTGACCGATACGACCGACGGAGATTACGTCATCGCCGACCTGCGCCCAGATGTCGGCGTCCTCGGTCGTTTGCATATATTGGGCAGGTGTGTCGTGGCTGCTGAGTAGGCTAGCCTGGGTGGTACCGATGCTGATGACCAGCATCACGCAATAAACGAGGCGAGTTAACATGGCAAATTGTCAGTTTTTTGTCGGGAAGACGGAAGGAATTCATTATTTTAGCAAAAGATAGGTGAATACCAACCTGAATAGATAAATACCCTCAATATTCGTGCAGCAATACGAACGGCGGATTCTTTTGCTGCTGATGCCAAAGGCTGGTCACCGCTTCCCCACCCCGCTCAACGATAAGCTGCCGAAACGCCTCACTGGATACATTTTCACGCTGTTCCTGCATGGCTAAAAGCAGCGGGAGCGTTACGCCGGAGATCACCTCGCAGTGCTTATGTTTATGGTTAAGTAACGCCGCGGTACGATACGGTGCCGCACCGGTAATATCAGTCAGAAAGATGACGCCGTCACCCGAGTCACAATGGTGGAGTGCGTCGCACATCATTCGGCTAAGCATATTGGTGCTTAACCCTTTCCAGAAATTGACCGCGTAGCACTGCGGCTGCGGGCCAAAGCGCTGCTCGATGGCATCCAGCATCTTTTGTGCATAGTCGTCGTGTCCGGCGATGACCCAACCCAGCATAAAACATCTCCTGTTAATGGAGCGACAGTGTGCCAGAACGCCGAATAAGTAGCCTGATGCGTATCAATTTGGCGTGAGTTAACGGGGAGAAACCCTCCCCTTTTGGGGAGGGTTGGGGACAGCCTTTTTAGGTACGCAGACCGCGACCGCGCTGGATGAGATACCAGCACAGCAGGTAAAACACGACGATAAAGATTGCCAGCACGCCAACGGTGGTCACCAGCGGCACATCGGTAATGCCCAGGAAACCAAAACGGAAGCCGCTGATCATGTAAACAATCGGGTTCAGGTGCGACAGCGCCTGCCAGAACGGCGGCAGCAGGGTCAGGGAGTAAAATACCCCACCCAGATAGGTCAGCGGCGTCAGCACGAAGGTCGGGATCAGGCTGATGTCATCAAACGTTTTGGCAAACACCGCATTCAGCAGGCCGGCCAGCGAGAACAGCACCGCCGTCAACACCAACGTCAGCGCCACGAACAGCCACGAGTGAACCTGGAACGGGACGAAGAACAGAGACACCGCCGTCACCAGCACGCCCACGCACAGGCCGCGCGCAACGCCGCCGCCGACATAGCCCGCGATGATCACGTGCGTCGGCACCGGCGCCACCAGCAGTTCTTCAATGTTGCGCTGGAATTTGGCGCTAAAGAACGACGAAGCGACGTTCGCATAAGCGTTAGTGATCACCGCCATCATGATCAGGCCCGGCACGATAAACTGCATATAGGTGAAGCCGTGCATTTCGCCGATACGCGACCCAATCAGGTTCCCAAAGATAATAAAGTACAGGGTCATGGTGATGACCGGCGGAACCAGCGTCTGGATCCAGATACGGGCGAAGCGGTGAACCTCTTTGGTCCAGATGCTTTTCAGCGCCACCCAGTAAAGCTGCATCATGACCGATCCCCTTGTTTACCGTTTACCAGCGTCACGAACAGCTCTTCGAGACGGTTAGCTTTGTTACGCATACTTTGCACCTGAATACCCTGCGCGCTAAGCTGGCTGAACACGCTGTTAATCCCCTGTTCCCGCAGCACTTCCACCTCAAGCGTGGAGGTATCCACCAGACGATACTGGTAGCCATCGAGCTTAGGTAATGGGCTTTTAGGGGCCAAATCCAGGATAAAGGTTTCTGATTTCAGTTTGGAAAGCAGTGACTTCATCGAGGTATTCTCCACCAGTTCACCGCGCTGAATAATACCGATATTACGGCACAGCATTTCGGCTTCTTCCAGATAGTGGGTAGTCAGAATAATGGTGGTGCCTTTGTCGTTGAGGTCTTTCAGGAACCCCCACATCGAACGGCGCAGCTCGATATCCACGCCTGCGGTGGGCTCATCAAGAATCAGCAGCTTCGGCTCATGCATCAGCGCACGAGCGATCATCAGGCGGCGCTTCATCCCACCGGAAAGCATACGGGCACGTTCGTTGCGTTTTTCCCACAGATCGAGCTGTTTTAAATACTTTTCGCTACGGGCTATCGCTTCACTGCGCTCAACGCCGTAGTATCCCGCCTGATGGACAACTATCTGCTGTACCGTCTCAAACGGATTAAAGTTGAATTCCTGCGGGACCAGTCCGAGCTGGCGCTTAGCGTTGACCACATCTTTTTGCAGGTCGTAGCCAAACACCCGCACGCGGCCGGAGGTTTTATTCACCAGAGAGCTGATGATGCCGATGGTGGTAGATTTACCCGCGCCGTTAGGGCCGAGCAGCGCATAGAAATCGCCGGCCTCAACACGAAGATCTATCCCACGCAGCGCCTGAACGCCGCCGGGATAGGTTTTCGTTAACTGTTCCAGTTCCAATGCAATTGTCATGGATATTCGCTTACCTTAGTTCGGTACTTGTTTGAAAATTCGTTGAGTTACCCTATATTACCCCATCGCACTTCTCGGGTGACAGGCGTTAACCTCACATGAAAGATATTGATTCCCTTATCAGCAATAATGAACTTTGGTCAAAAATGCTGGTTGAGGAAGACCCCGGTTTCTTCGAAAGACTTGCCCAGGCACAAAAACCCCGCTTTCTCTGGATTGGCTGCTCTGACAGCCGCGTTCCCGCTGAACGGCTCACCGGCCTGGAGCCAGGCGAACTCTTTGTTCACCGCAATGTCGCGAACCTGGTTGTTCATACCGATCTGAACTGCCTTTCCGTCGTCCAGTACGCCGTTGACGTGCTTGAAGTTGAGCACATTATTATTTGCGGCCACTACGGCTGCGGCGGCGTGCAGGCTGCGGTAGAGAACCCTGAGCTTGGCTTAATCAACAACTGGCTGCTGCACATTCGCGATCTGTGGTTCAAGCATAGTTCGCTCCTGGGGGAACTGGCACCGGAACAGCGCATGGATACGCTCTGTGAACTGAACGTCATGGAGCAGGTGTACAACATCGGCCATTCCACCATCATGCAGTCTGCCTGGAAGCGCGGCCAGAAAGTCACGGTGCATGGTTGGGTGTATGGGATTCACGACGGGCGTCTGCGCGACCTTGAAGTCACGGCCACCAGCCGCGAATCACTTGAGCAGGGTTACCGCAGCGGGATATCCAACCTGAAAAATACCCATCATAGCCACCGGAATCGCGCAGCTTCGCAGTAATCCCACCAAAAGTGGATAGCAAAAAGGGCCCTTAAGGCCCTTTTTTGTTAGCTAGCGACTTTTACTCGTCGAGCATGACCACTTTGCCGACAAACGGCAGGTGGCGATAGCGCTGGGCATAGTCGATGCCGTAGCCCACAACGAACTCGTCCGGAATGGAGAAGCCAACGTATTCAACGTTAACGTTCACTTCGCGGCGGGTTGGTTTGTCCAGCAGCGTACAGATGGCCAGAGATTTTGGCTCGCGCAGGCTCAGGATTTCACGCACTTTGCTCAGGGTGTTGCCGGAGTCGATAATGTCTTCGACGATCAGCACGTCTTTCCCGCGAATGTCCTCATCCAGATCTTTAAGGATCTTCACGTCACGGGTGGTGGACATGCCGCTGCCGTAGCTGGAGGCGGTCATAAAATCGACTTCATGGGACACCTGCACTTCACGGCACAGATCGGCCATAAACATAAATGAACCGCGCAGCAGACCTACCAGCACCATGTCACTGCCGCTGTCGCGATAGTGCTCGGTGATTTGACGACCCAGTTCAGCAACACGGGCTTTGATCTCCGCTTCCGGGATCATCACTTCAACAGTATGTTTCATATCTCTAACCATATGATTTAAAAACAAATCATTTAATGCTGGTTTACCTGCAGCCAACACAAAATATTGAGGCGAGGAGTATACCAGCAAATCACTTTCACATCCGCACTCTAAAAAAAAGCCATAAATGTGACAACTATCACACTTGTTAATAACTATAATTGAATGCTATCAAACCTTTATGAGTGTGATAATTGTGAATACAAATAAAACCGGATCGCAACTATTTGTGACCCTCTCAGCCCTCTTTGCCGTTCTTTGCGGGCTCTATTTACTCTTTGGCGGGATATGGTTAGTGACTATCGGCGGATCGTGGTATTACCCGATCGCCGGACTGGTGATGCTCGGCGTCGCCTGGCTGCTGTGGAAAAGTAAAGCTTCGGCTCTCTGGCTCTACGCTGCCCTGTTGCTGTGTACTATGGCCTGGGGCGTGTGGGAAGTTGGCTTTGACTTCTGGGCGCTGACGCCGCGCTGCGACGTGCTGGTGTTCTTCGGCGTCTGGCTCCTGCTGCCGTTTGTGTATCGCCGCCTGGTGATCCCAGCAAGCGGCGCGGCTGCATCGCTGGTGGCTTCACTGCTGATCAGCGCCGTTGTGCTGGTCTGGGCAGGCTTTAACGACCCTCAGGAGATAAACGGTACACTGCAGCTGGATAACGCTTCCACCACCGCAGCGTCTTCCATCCCTGATGCCGACTGGCCTGCCTATGGCCGTAATCAGGAAGGCCAGCGTTTCTCCCCGCTCAAGCAGATAACCACCCAAAACGTGGGCCAGTTGAAAGAAGCCTGGCGCTTCCAGACCGGTGACGTGAAGCGTGCTACCGACCCGGGTGAAATCACCAACGAAGTCACCCCGATCAAAATTCGGGACATGCTTTACCTGTGTACCGCACACCAGCAGCTGTTCGCGCTGGATGCGTCTACCGGGAAAGAGAAGTGGAAGTTTGACCCTCAATTAAATACCGATCCTTCGTTCCAGCACGTGACCTGCCGTGGCGTTTCTTACCACGAGGCCACCGCGGATAACGCCTCCCCGGACGTTGTTGCAGACTGCCCTCGCCGCATCATTCTGCCGGTAAACGACGGTCGCCTGTTTGCGCTCAATGCCGACACCGGCAAGCTGTGTGAAAGCTTTGCGAACAAAGGCATCCTGAACCTGCAAACCAATCAGCCGGTGACCACACCGGGGATGTATGAGCCGACGTCACCGCCTATCATTACCGATAAGGTCATTGTGATTGCCGGTGCGGTAACCGATAACTTCTCCACCCGTGAGCCTTCCGGCGTGATCCGTGGTTTTGACGTTAATACCGGTAAACTACTGTGGGCGTTTGACCCAGGCGCGAAAGATCCAAACGTTATTCCGGATGACGAGCATCATTACACGCTGAACTCCCCGAACTCGTGGGCGCCGGCGGCATATGATGCAAAACTGGATCTGGTTTACCTGCCGATGGGCGTGACTACGCCAGACATTTGGGGCGGCAACCGCACGCCTGAGCAGGAACGTTACGCCAGCAGCATCGTGGCGCTGAATGCCACCACCGGTAAGCTGGCCTGGTCCTATCAGACCGTACACCACGACCTGTGGGATATGGACATGCCTGCCCAGCCAACCCTTGCGGATATCACCGACAAGAACGGCAATACGGTTCCGGTTGTCTACGCTCCGGCCAAAACCGGCAACATCTTTGTGCTGGACAGGCGCGACGGTAAATTAGTGGTTCCTGCACCGGAACAGCCGGTCCCGCAGGGCGCCGCCAAAGGTGACCATGTTTCCCCTACTCAGCCGTTCTCCGAGCTGACCTTCCGTCCGAAGAAAGATCTGAGCGGCGCGGATATGTGGGGCGCAACCATGTTTGACCAGCTGGTGTGCCGCGTGATGTTCCACAGCATGCGTTATGAAGGCATCTTTACCCCACCTTCAGAAAAAGGAACGCTGGTGTTCCCGGGTAACCTGGGGATGTTCGAATGGGGCGGGATTTCCGTTGACCCGAATAATCAGGTCGCGATGACCAACCCGATGGCGCTGCCGTTCGTGTCGAAGCTGATTCCACGTGGCCCTGGCAACCCAATGGAGCCGCCAAAAGACGCCAAGGGTTCAGGCACTGAATCCGGCGTTCAGCCACAGTACGGCGTGCCGTATGGCGTAACGCTGAACCCGTTCCTGTCGCCGTTCGGCCTGCCGTGTAAACAGCCAGCCTGGGGCTATATCTCCGGCGTTGATCTGAAAACCAACGAGATCGTGTGGAAGAAACGTATTGGTACCGTGGAAGACAGCATGCCGTTCCCAACCGGCATCCCAATGAAATTCCGCATGGGGATGCCTATGCTGGGTGGCCCAATCTCCACCGCCGGTAACGTGATGTTTATTGGCGCAACGGCAGATAACTACCTGCGCGCGTTTGATATGCGTGACGGTAAACAGCTGTGGGAAGCGCGTCTGCCGGCAGGCGGACAGGCTACGCCGATGACGTATGAAGTTAACGGTAAGCAGTATGTGGTGATTTCCGCAGGCGGCCATGGCTCCTTCGGAACGAAGATGGGTGATTATATCGTGGCGTACGCTCTGCCGGACGAGGCGAAATAACGCATTGCGGGTGGCTCAGGCCACCCGCTCTTGCTTTTACGCGACGGTAAAACCGAGCATCATCCCGGTATCTTCATGCTCCAAAAGATGGCAGTGCGCCATATAGGCCGCTTCCTTCGGTGCGGCATGATCGAACTTCACCAGCACTTCGCTGCGCGCGCCTTCCACCTTCACCGTGTCTTTCCAGCCCTGACGATGCGCTGCCACCGGCCTGCCGTTCTCTGACAGAATGCGGAACTGGGTACCGTGAATATGGAACGGGTGCAGCATCATGTCGCCTTCCCCTGAAATAGTCCATTTCTCGTATTTCCCCTTTTGCGCAGCAAACGCCGGGGTTGCCATATCAAAGGCTTTCCCGTTGATTTTGTTGGCGTTGTGGAAATCAAACCCGTGGCTCATGCCACCGTGGTTCATATTTTTCATGTTGCCATGATCCATATTGCCCATACCACCGTGGCCGTCCATCGACATGCCGGCCATAGCCTGCATCCCGTATTTATCCATCAGCGCCTGCATGCCCATCATGTCGAGCATCGGATCCATCATCAGCTGCAGCCAGCGTTCGGTCACGCCCTCCAGCGACGGTAGCGCTGGCACGTTGACCAGCTTGTCCGGCAGCGTGCCAGAGGCGGCAATAATCAGCGGCTGGATGCGAACCACTGGTGCGGGTTTATCAAAGGGCGCAACGGTCATGCCCATTTGCTTCACCGGCAGGGTGACGATATCAAATGGCTTGCCGTCACGGGTATCCACCAGCACTTCAAACCGTTCGCCCATCAGCAATTCCAGCTCGGTGACTTTCACCGGCTCCGCCAGAAGCCCACCGTCGCTGGCGATCACGTAGAGAGGACGATTATCGCTGGCGGCAATATTCAGAGAGCGGGCATTGCAGCCGTTAAGCAAGCGCAGACGCAGCCAGCCGCGCGGATTGGAATGCTGCGGATAAACGGCACCGTTGCACAACAGGGTATCGCCGAACCAGCCTACGGCCGCGCTCATGACGTCCAGTTGGTAGTCAATCTCGCCGTCTTTACCGAAACGTTTGTCCTGGATAATCAGCGGAATATCATCGATGCCCCACTGCTTCGGCAGCATTAACTGCGCGCTTTCGTTATCCTCAATCAGCACCAGCCCGCCAAGTCCCATGGCCACCTGATGCCCGGTTTTACCGTGCTGATGCGGGTGAAACCAGCAGGTCGCCGCACGCTGCTGCGGCGTAAAGGTCACGCTCCGCTTCCCACCCGCCGCGATAACGCCCTGCGGGCCGCCGTCAACTTCACCGCCTACCTCAAGCCCATGCCAGTGCACCGTGGTTTCTTCTGTCAGGTTATTATGAATTTCAACCCTTACCGCTTCGCCCTGGGTCAGCTTTAGCGCCGGACCCAGCAGCGAACCGTTATAACCCCACGTCGTGGCCGATTTGCCGGCAAAAACGCGCTTTCCCGCGTTAACGGTAAGGCGGATGCTATTTTTAGCATCCGGGGCAAGCAAAGGTGGGATCGGCAGCGCCGGGAGGCCGGCTGCCAGTGCGGCTCGGCTCCAGAGTGGCAATGCGCTGAAAGCCCCGAGTGCCGCGGTATATTTAAGAAAATTACGGCGATGCATAGTCAGTTCCTTTCGTTGGCATACTTATCGGCGAGCATAAACCTTTCCCCAACGGTAAGGTCAAGTTTTAAGCTCATAATAAATATCGTCGGTGCCTATTTAACTGTGTTAACGTTTCGTATCTGAGAAAAAGTGGTAGACGTGATGAAGATGGGAGTTAGGGCATTATTACTGGGCGTATTGCTGGCTTTTTCTACCAGCAGCCTGGCGCTAAGTGAATCTGAAGCAGAGGATATGGCCGATCTGACTGCGGTATTTGTGTTCTTAAAAAATGATTGTGGCTACCAGAATCTCCCTAACGGCCAGATCCGACGCGCTCTGGTATTTTTTGCCCAGCAAAATCAATGGGATCTTAGTAATTACGATAGCTGGAATATGAAAGCATTGGGTGAAGACAGCTATAAAGATTTGAGCGGTATCGCTATCCCCACTGCAACAAAATGCAAATCTCTGGCAAGGGACTCCTTAAGCCTGCTGGCCTACGTCAAGTAACCTTCCCTCTCTCGCCGATGCTGAAATGTTGACCGTGCACCCACGGTCAATGTTGGCTATTATGTTACGCCAGATTGACCACGGTGTTAACAGAGGAGGCATCCCCGATGACCCACCCAACCGTGTGGCAAGAGACGCTGCATGACAAGTTTGGCCAGTACTTTGCCATCGACAACGTTCTTTACCACGAAAAAACCGACCACCAGGATCTGATCATCTTTGAAAATGCGGCTTTTGGCCGTGTGATGGCGCTGGACGGCGTGGTTCAAACTACCGAACGCGATGAATTTATCTATCACGAAATGATGACCCACGTTCCACTGCTGGCGCACGGCAAGGCGGAGCACGTGCTGATTATCGGCGGTGGTGACGGCGCTATGCTGCGCGAGGTGTCCCGGCATCAAGGCGTGAAGACGATAACCATGGTGGAGATCGATGCTGGCGTTGTGGCCTTCTGCCGCCAGTATTTACCGAACCATAATGCCGGCAGCTATGACGACCCGCGTTTTACGCTGGTTATCGACGACGGCGTCAACTTTGTTAACCAGACCACCCAGACCTTCGATGTGATTATCTCGGACTGCACCGATCCTATCGGGCCGGGAGAAAGCCTGTTCACCTCTGATTTTTATCAGGGCTGCAAGCGCTGCCTGAATCCTGGCGGGGTCTTCGTTGCCCAGAACGGCGTTTGCTTCCTGCAGCAGGATGAAGCCATCGACAGCCACCGCAAGCTGGGCCACTACTTTGGCGACGTCAGCTTTTACCTGGCGGCTATACCGACCTATTTTGGCGGCATCATGACCTTTGCATGGGCAACCGATAACCCGGCGCTTCGTCACTTATCGAGCGAAATCATTCAGGCACGCTTTCATAAAGCCGGCATTTCCTGCCGCTACTATACCCCTGCAGTCCACACGGCCGCGTTTGCGCTACCGCAGTATTTGCTGGATGCGCTCTCCTGACAGCCGCCCTCTGGAGACGATAAAAAATTGAAAAAACTGAAACTGCACGGCTTTAACAACCTGACCAAAAGCCTGAGTTTTTGTATCTACGATATCTGCTATGCCAAAACCGCCGACGAGCGTGACGGCTACATCGCCTATATCGACGAGCTGTATAACGCTAACCGCCTGACGGAAATCCTCAGCGAGACCTGCTCCATCATCGGCGCCAATATCCTGAACATCGCCCGTCAGGATTACGATCCCCAGGGCGCAAGCGTCACTATTTTGGTGAGTGAAGAGCCCGTCGACCCACAGAGTATCGACCAGTCAGAGCATCCAGGCCCGCTACCGGACGCGATTGTCGCGCATCTTGATAAGAGCCATATCTGCGTTCACACCTACCCGGAAAGCCATCCTGAAGGCGGCCTGTGCACCTTCAGGGCCGATATAGAAGTGTCGACCTGCGGGGTGATTTCTCCGCTGAACGCGCTCAATTACCTGATTCACCAGCTAGAAAGCGATATCGTGACCATCGACTATCGCGTACGCGGCTTTACCCGCGATGTGAACGGCCTGAAGCATTTCATCGACCACGAGATAAACTCAATTCAGAACTTTATGTCCGACGATATGAAGGCGCTGTACGACATGGTGGACGTCAACGTGTACCAGGAGAACATCTTCCATACCAAGATGTTGCTGAAAGAGTTTGACCTCAAACACTACCTGTTTAACGCCAAACCTGAGGAGTTGAGTGCCGAAGAACGAAAAACGATCGCCGACCTGCTGTGGAAAGAGATGCGCGAAATCTACTACGGCCGCAACATTCCGGCTGTATAAATCTTGATGACGTGGAGCGCCCGGGGCTCCACGTTACTCAACGCTGCTGCAGGAATTCCCGGTAAGCGTTAACCACCTGCAGAAAATCCTCTACGCCGCAAAAAGAGAGGCTTTCTTCGTCGTAATAGCTCATCCCCTCTTCTATCTCATCGCCGGAGATTTCCAGCTGATTGGCACGGACGATCACCTCTTCTTCGTCCAGCCACAGGGTATATTCATGCCCGGCACGCTGCCACTGACGTTCGCTGCCTTTCACCGAGAGTACGGCCTGCTCGACTTCATCCAGAAGCGCCAGGTTGCCCTTCACTTCTTCATTAAACCAGTGGCCGACAACCTCGTGCCCCATCGACATACGCACCTTCACCACGCCGGTGATGTCACGCAGAAATTCATAGTCCATCGCTGTTTCCTCTACATCGCGGGGGAAATCCTCACCCACGCTTATAGGCTTAATTATCGCAGTCGAGAGGAAGAAAAAAAGCGTGGGAGGTGGGAGGAATGAAAATAAAAAGGTGAGAGCGGGACCCTGCGGTCTGATGCCCTCACCCCGTCCCTCTCCCGTAGGAGAGGGTGCAAACACTAAAAACAGTCTCTTCAGAGATGGTTTTGCTGTTTATACCGCGGTCTGGAAGATAACGCCGTCCGCTTTCTCAGTGTACTGAGAAAGCTGGTCAAAGTTGAGATAACGGTAGGTATCTACCGCCGTTTTATCAACCTGAGCCATAAAGGTCTGGTACTCGTCAGGCGTTGGCAGCTTGCCCAGCAGGGAAGCAACGGCGGCCAGCTCTGCGGACGCCAGGAAGACGTTCGCCCCGGTGCCCAAACGGTTCGGGAAGTTACGGGTTGAAGTCGACACGACCGTCGCGCCATCTGCCACGCGCGCCTGGTTGCCCATACACAGGGAACAGCCAGGAATTTCGATACGCGCCCCGCTCTTACCGAACACGCTGTAATAACCTTCTTCCGTCAGCTGAGCCGCGTCCATACGGGTTGGCGGAGCCACCCACAGGCGAGTTGGCAGCTGACCTTTGTGGCTGTCCAGCAGCTTACCGGCAGCACGGAAGTGGCCGATGTTGGTCATGCAGGAACCGATAAACACTTCGTCAATCTTCTCACCGGCAACGTCGGACAGCAGACGAGCATCGTCCGGGTCGTTTGGTGCGCAGAGGATAGGCTCTTTGATGTCGTTAAGATCGATCTCGATCACTGCCGCGTATTCTGCGTCAGCGTCAGCTTCCATCAGCTGCGGATCGGCCAGCCATTTTTCCATGCCCTGAATACGGCGCTCAAGCGTACGACGGTCGCCGTAACCTTCGGCAATCATCCACTTCAACAGCACGATGTTGGAGTTCAGGTACTCTTCGATCGGCTCGCGATCCAGCTTAATGGTACAACCTGCGGCGGAACGCTCGGCGGAAGCATCGGTCAGCTCAAACGCTTGCTCAACTTTCAGCGTCGGCAGACCTTCGATTTCCAGGATGCGGCCAGAGAAGATGTTTTTCTTACCTTTCTTCTCAACGGTCAGCAGGCCCTGTTTGATAGCGTACAGCGGAATAGCATGCACCAAATCACGCAGGGTAATGCCCGGCTGCATTTTGCCTTTAAAACGAACCAGCACGGACTCCGGCATATCCAGAGGCATAACGCCGGTCGCGGCGGCAAACGCCACCAGGCCAGAACCCGCCGGGAATGAAATCCCGATAGGGAAACGGGTGTGGGAGTCACCGCCGGTGCCAACGGTATCCGGCAGCAGCATGCGGTTCAGCCACGAGTGAATGACGCCATCGCCCGGACGCAGAGACACGCCGCCACGGTTCATGATGAAATCAGGCAGGGTGTGGTGAGTCGTCACGTCAACCGGCTTCGGATAAGCGGCGGTGTGACAGAAGGACTGCATCACCAGGTCAGCGGAAAAGCCAAGGCAAGCCAGGTCTTTCAGCTCATCACGGGTCATTGGGCCGGTGGTGTCCTGGGAGCCTACGGAAGTCATCTTCGGCTCGCAGTAAGCGCCAGGGCGCACGCCATCTACGCCACAGGCGCGACCAACCATTTTCTGCGCCAGCGAGTAACCACGGGTGCTGGCAGCAACGTCTTTCGCCTGAACGAAGACTTCGCTGTGCGGCAGGCTCAGCGCTTCACGCGCTTTGGTCGTCAGGCCACGGCCGATGATCAGCGGAATACGGCCGCCGGCGCGAACTTCGTCCAGCAGCACGTCGGTTTTCAGTTCAAAGTTGGCGATCACCGCGTTGGTGTCGTGATTACGCACTTCGCCTTTGTACGGGTAAATGTCGATCACATCGCCCATATTCAGGTCATTTACGTCAACTTCGATCGGCAGTGCACCGGCATCTTCCATGGTGTTAAAGAAGATTGGGGCGATTTTGCCGCCGAGCACGACGCCGCCGCCGCGCTTGTTCGGCACGTTCGGGATGTCGTCACCCATAAACCACAGCACGGAGTTGGTGGCGGATTTACGGGAAGAACCGGTGCCCACAACGTCGCCCACGTAGGCCAGCGGGAAACCTTTTTTCTGCAGCGCTTCGATCTGCTTGATCGGGCCAATAGCTCCAGCCTGATCCGGTTCAATGCCTTCGCGGGCGTTTTTCAGCATCGCCAGGGCGTGCAGAGGGATGTCCGGGCGGGACCATGCGTCCGGCGCAGGAGACAGGTCATCGGTGTTGGTTTCACCGGTGACTTTAAAGACGGTAACGGTGATTTTCTCGGCCAGTTTAGGGCGAGACAGGAACCACTCGGCTTCAGACCAGGACTTCAGCACTTGCTGAGCGTAGGTGTTGCCCGCTTTGGCTTTCTCTTCTACGTCGTAGAAGTTATCGAACATCAGCAGCGTGTGGGACAGCGCTTTGGCGGCAATCGGTGCCAGCTTTTCGTTATCCAGCGCGTCAATCAGCGGATGAATGTTGTAGCCACCCTGCATGGTGCCCAGCAGTTCAATGGCTTTTTCAGGGGAGATCAGCGGGGAAGTGGCATCGCCTTTGGCAATGGCAGCAAGGAAACCTGCTTTCACGTAGGCGGCTTCGTCAACGCCCGGCGGTACACGGTTAGTAATCAGATCTAACAGGAATGCTTCTTCACCTGCGGGTGGGGTTTTCAGCAGCTCAACCAGTGCGGCCATTTGGGTGGCATCTAAGGGTTTTGGAACAATCCCTTCTGCGGCACGTTCAGCTACGTGCTTACGGTATTCTTCTAGCACGACGGTTCTCCTCGCTCTCATTGTCATTTGGCGCCACCGGATCTCTCTCTTCACGCTCCTGTGAGACAGCAGTTTGTAGGGTAAATGCCCGGTACCGCGTCGGGCAGCATAGCAGGATTTTCAGGGGGTGTTAATCTGTTTACAAAAAAGCAACATTAAAACGTTGCTGAATCGTTAAGGGGGAATAGATTACTTTTTGATATGACGTTCAGGCCCAAAAAAACCGCCTTTCGGCGGTTCGTTTGCCCTGACAAAGTGGTAGCACACGATGACAGGAGATGTTTTGTGGCAAGTCCAGTACGAGGACGATAATGCCCTTATCAGTTTGTGGTTGCAAGGCATCTTGTTTATTTTGCGAACAAACATCTAAAAGAGGATGCAAGCCACTGCAAACTTAAAATACCCATATCTGAGCGCACTCTTATAACCTACATTCGACGACGGCCTGCTTCGCTGGTGTAGCAGCCAGTCATCGGGTTCGGGAGCAGCTCAACCGCTCTACGTGGTAAGTCCTGTACACTTGCCTGATTCTGCCTTTCCCGGTGAAGAAGGAATCGCCGTAGCCCAAAAGGGTATACACGCAATGGAAATGCGTTTGCTGTACGCGCTGCTTCTGTTGTTAGGTTCGCTGCTTTCGCTGAGCCAGGGTGGCTGGAATATTTCAGACATTAGCGTTCAGTTCGTTTTGAACCTGGGCAATTAAGCTACTGGCCGCTCGCAAGGGCGGCCTTTTACAGGCAAAAAAAACGGCCCCGGAGGGCCGCTTTATCAAACGCAGAAAGTTACTTTTTCTTCGCTTTCGCGTTTGGCAGGTCGGTGATGCTGCCTTCGAACACTTCAGCCGCCAGGCCAACGGATTCGTGCAGCGTCGGGTGAGCGTGGATGGTGAGCGCGATGTCTTCTGCGTCACAGCCCATCTCGATAGCCAGACCGATTTCGCCCAGCAGCTCGCCGCCGTTGGTCCCGACAATCGCCCCACCGATAACGCGGTGAGTCTCTTTGTCGAAGATAAGTTTGGTCACGCCGTCTGCGCAGTCGGAAGCGATAGCACGGCCAGAAGCTGCCCACGGGAAGGTGGCGGTTTCGTAGCTGATGCCTTTTTCTTTCGCTTCTTTCTCGGTCAGACCAACCCATGCAACTTCTGGCTCGGTGTAAGCGATAGATGGGATCACTTTCGGGTCGAAGTAGTGCTTCATCCCGGCGATAACTTCTGCGGCAACGTGGCCTTCGTGAACACCTTTGTGTGCCAGCATTGGCTGACCGACGATGTCGCCGATAGCAAAGATATGAGGAACATTGGTGCGCAGCTGCTTGTCAACGCGGATAAAGCCACGGTCGTCCACTTCAACGCCGGCTTTGCCTGCATCAAGGTTTTTACCGTTCGGCACGCGGCCGATAGCCACCAGAACCGCGTCGTAACGCTGTGGTTCTGCAGGGGCTTTTTTGCCTTCCATGGAAACGTAGATGCCGTCTTCTTTCGCTTCAACGGCAGTCACTTTGGTTTCCAGCATCAGGTTGAATTTCTTGCTGATGCGTTTGGTGAAGACCTTAACGATGTCTTTGTCTGCAGCCGGGATAACCTGGTCGAACATTTCAACCACGTCAATGTCTGAACCCAGCGCATGGTACACGGTGCCCATTTCCAGACCGATGATACCGCCACCCATTACCAGCAGGCGTTTAGGTACGGATTTCAGCTCCAGCGCATCTGTGGAATCCCACACGCGTGGATCTTCATGAGGAATGAACGGCAGCTCGATCGGACGGGAACCCGCCGCGATGATAGCGTTGTCGAAGTTGATCACGGTTTTACCGTTTTCGCCTTCCACTTCCAGGGTGTTAGCCCCGGTGAATTTACCCAGACCGTTTACCACTTTCACTTTACGGCCTTTGGCCATACCCGCCAGGCCGCCGGTCAGCTGAGTGATAACTTTTTCTTTCCAGGTACGAATTTTGTCGATATCGGTTTTCGGCTCACCGAAAACGATGCCGTGCTCGGCCAGTGCTTTTGCTTCTTCGATAACTTTAGCAACGTGCAGCAGCGCTTTAGAAGGGATACAGCCGACGTTCAGACAAACACCGCCGAGGGTGCTGTAACGCTCTACGATGACGGTTTCCAGACCTAAATCCGCGGCGCGGAATGCTGCGGAGTAACCTGCCGGGCCTGCCCCAAGTACTACGACCTGAGTTTTGATTTCTGTGCTCATCATGACCTCTTAATTTATACCCGTCGTCCACCGGGTCGTTCTATCCGCCCGCAGTTTACAAAATTGTTAACAATTTTGAAACAACAAACGGCTCACGAATTGTCGCTTTCGCCAATAACCTCACAAACCACATGAGATTATCAGAAAAAAGCCGGCCGATTGGCCGGCTTTTCAATTACATCACCAGGCGGCGAATATCAGACAGCATATTGTTGATGATGGTGATAAAGCGAGCCCCATCAGCGCCGTCGATTACGCGGTGGTCGAAGGAAAGAGACATTGGCATCATCAGACGCGGCGTGAACTCTTTACCGTTCCAGACCGGCTCCATTGCAGACTTGGAGACACCCAGGATAGCCACTTCTGGCGCGTTAACAATCGGCGCGAAGTGAGTTGTCCCGATACCACCCAGGCTGGAGATGGTGAAGCAGCCGCCCTGCATTTCGCCAGCGGTCAGCTTGCCGTCGCGAGCTTTCTTGGAGATAGCCATCAGTTCGCGAGACAGCTCGGTGATGCTCTTCTTGTTCACGTCTTTGAAGACCGGAACAACCAGACCATTTGGGGTATCAACCGCCACACCGATGTTGATGTATTTTTTCAGCGTCAGCTTCTGGCCATCTTCGGACAGGGAGCTGTTGAAGCGAGGCATCTGCTCCAGCGCGGCCGCAACGGCTTTCATGATGAACACCACAGGGGTGAACTTCACGTCCAGCTTACGCTTAGCGGCTTCGTCGTTCTGCTGCTTACGGAACGCTTCCAGATCGGTGATATCGGTTTTGTCGAAGTGGGTAACGTGCGGGATCATCACCCAGTTACGGCTCAGGTTAGCACCAGAGATTTTCTGGATGCGGCCCATTTCCACTTCTTCGATTTCGCCGAACTTGCTGAAGTCTACTTTCGGCCATGGCAGCATGCCCGGCAAACCGCCGCCGGTCGCAGCCGGAGCTGCTTCAGCGCGCTTAACAGCGTCTTTCACGTAAGCCTGAACGTCTTCGCGCAGGATGCGACCTTTACGGCCGGTGCCTTTCACTTTCGCCAGGTTAACGCCGAACTCGCGAGCCAGACGACGGATCAGCGGAGTCGCATGAACGTACGCGTCATTTTCAGCGAATTCAGATTTGCCTTCTGCTTTAGCAGCTGGCGCCGCGGCTTTTGCTGCCGGGGCTGGTGCCGCAGCGGCTGGAGCTGGTGCAGCAGCCGGGGCCGCAGCAGGCGCAGCGCCTTCCACTTCGAAGACCATGATCAGGGAGCCGGTTGACACTTTGTCGCCGGTGCTGATTTTGATTTCTTTCACGGTACCGGCGAATGGCGCAGGCACTTCCATGGAAGCTTTGTCGCCTTCAACGGTGATCAGTGACTGCTCAGCGGCAACTTTGTCGCCCACTTTGACCATCACTTCAGTGACTTCAACTTCGTCACCACCGATGTCCGGCACGTTAACTTCTTTAGAACCGGAAGCCGCAGGTGCGGCAGCAGCAGCCGGAGCAGCAGCCTGTGCTGGAGCGGCAGCAGGTGCAGCACCCGCCACTTCGAAGACCATGATCGGGGAGCCGGTAGACACTTTGTCGCCGGTGCTGATTTTGATCTCTTTAACCACGCCCGCGAACGGAGCAGGGACTTCCATAGAAGCTTTGTCGCCTTCTACGGTGATCAGAGACTGTTCAGCGGCAACGGTGTCGCCCACTTTCACCATGATCTCGGTAACTTCTACTTCGTCACCGCCGATGTCCGGCACGTTAACTTCTTTTGCAGCAGCGGCAGCAGGTGCTGCGGCCGGCGCGGCTTCTTTCTTCTCTTCTGCCTTAGCAGGTGCAGCGGCTGCTGCACCTTCGGCGGAATCGAAAATCATAATCAGTTTGCCGGTCTCGGTTTTGTCGCCGACAGAGACTTTGATCTCTTTTACGACGCCAGCCTGTGGAGACGGAACTTCCATAGAGGCTTTGTCGCCTTCTACAGTGATCAGCGACTGTTCAGCTTCAACTTTGTCGCCAACTTTGACCAGGATCTCGGTGATTTCAACTTCATCAGCGCCGATGTCTGGTACTTTGATTTCGATAGCCATTGTCTCTTTACCTCTTACGCCAGACGCGGGTTAACTTTTTCTGCATCGATGTTGAATTTGGTAATTGCGTCTGCAACTACTTTCTTATCGATTTCGCCACGTTTAGCCAGTTCGCCCAGGGCCGCTACGACCACGTAAGAAGCATCAACTTCGAAGTGGTGACGCAGGTTTTCGCGGCTGTCAGAACGACCGAAGCCGTCGGTGCCCAGTACGCGATAATCATCAGCCGGTACGTAAGTACGAACCTGCTCGGCGAACAGTTTCATATAGTCAGTGGAAGCTACCGCTGGAGCGTCGCTCATCACCTGAGCGATGTAAGGAACGCGCGGAGTTTCCATTGGGTGCAGCATGTTCCAGCGCTCACAGTCCTGGCCATCACGTGCCAGTTCGGTGAAGGAAGTTACGCTATACACGTCGGAGCCCACGCCGTAGTCGTTCGCCAGGATCTGCGCTGCTTCACGCACGTGACGCAGGATAGAACCGGAGCCCAGCAGCTGAACTTTACCTTTGCTACCTGCAACGGTTTCGAGTTTGTAGATACCTTTACGGATACCTTCCTCGGCACCTGCTGGCATCGCCGGCATGTGGTAGTTTTCGTTCAGGGTGGTGATGTAGTAGTAAATGTTCTCTTGCGCTTCACCGTACATACGGGTCAGACCGTCGTGCATGATGACGGCCACTTCGTACGCGTAAGACGGGTCGTAAGAGATACAGTTAGGGATAGTCAGAGACTGAATGTGGCTGTGGCCATCTTCGTGCTGCAGACCTTCACCGTTCAGGGTCGTACGACCGGAAGTCCCGCCGACCAGGAAGCCGCGAGCCTGTTGGTCGCCAGCCTGCCAGCACAGGTCACCGATACGCTGGAAACCGAACATGGAGTAGTAGATGTAGAACGGAATCATCGGCAGGTTGTTGGTGCTGTAAGAGGTCGCAGCAGCCAGCCAGGATGCGCCAGCACCCAGTTCGTTGATCCCTTCCTGCAGAATCTGACCTTTCTCGTCTTCTTTATAGTATGCAACCTGCTCACGGTCCTGCGGGGTGTACTGCTGACCGTTCGGGCTGTAGATACCAATCTGACGGAACAGACCTTCCATACCAAAGGTACGCGCTTCATCGGCGATGATTGGAACCAGACGGTCTTTGATAGACGGGTTCTTCAGCATCACGTTCAGGGCACGAACGAAGGCGATGGTGGTGGAGATTTCCTTGTTCTGCTCTTCCAGCAGCTGAGAGAAGTCTTCCAGCGCAGGGAGTGCCAGTTTTTCGGAGAAGTTTGGCTGACGAGCTGGCAGGTAGCCTTTCAGCGCCTGACGACGTTCGTGCAGGTACTTGTGCTCTTCAGAGCCTTCCGGGAAGGTGATGTAAGACAGGTTTTCTACCTGCTCATCGGTCACTGGAACGTTGAAACGGTCGCGGATGTAACGCACGCCGTCCATGTTCATTTTCTTCACCTGGTGAGCGATGTTTTTACCTTCAGCGGTATCGCCCATGCCGTAACCTTTGATGGTGTGGGCCAGGATAACGGTCGCTTTACCTTTGGTGTCCTGCGCTTTTTTCAGTGCAGCATAGACTTTCTTCGGATCGTGACCACCACGGTTCAGCGCCCAGATCTGCTCATCAGTCCAGTCAGCAACCAGTGCGGCGGTTTCAGGATATTTACCGAAGAAGTGCTCACGTACGTAGGCGCCGTCTTTGGATTTGAAGGTCTGGTAGTCGCCGTCAACGGTTTCGTTCATCAGCTGGATCAGTTTACCGCTGGTGTCTTTACGCAGCAGCTCATCCCAACGACCGCCCCACATCACTTTGATAACGTTCCAGCCAGCACCGCTGAAGATGCCTTCCAGTTCGTTGATGATCTTACCGTTGCCGGTGACCGGACCATCCAGACGCTGCAGGTTACAGTTGATGATGAAGCACAGGTTGTCCAGCTTCTCACGGGTCGCGATAGTGATCGCCCCTTTAGATTCTGGCTCATCCATTTCACCGTCGCCCAGGAAGGCGTAAACGGTTTGCTCGGAGGTATCTTTCAGACCACGGTGTTCCAGATATTTCAGGAATTTAGCCTGGTAGATCGCACCGATTGGGCCCAGACCCATAGAAACGGTCGGGAACTGCCAGAATTCTGGCATCAGTTTAGGGTGCGGGTAAGAAGACAGGCCTTTACCGTGAACTTCCTGACGGAAGTTGTTCATCTGCTCTTCGGTCAGACGTCCTTCCAGGAAGGCACGTGCATAGATGCCCGGAGAGATGTGGCCCTGGAAGTACACCAGATCGCCGCCGTCTTTCTCGTTGGCAGCACGGAAGAAGTGGTTAAAGCACACTTCGTAAACGGTGGCAGAAGACTGGAAGGAAGCCATGTGGCCGCCAAGCTCCAGGTCTTTCTTGGACGCGCGCAGAACGGTCATGATGGCGTTCCAGCGGATAGCTGAACGAATGCGGCGCTCCAGATCCAGATTGCCCGGATATTCCGGCTCATCTTCAACGGCAATGGTGTTCACATAGTTACGAGCACCTGCAGAAGCTGCAACTTTCACGCCGCCTTTGCTGGCTTCGGACAGCAGCTGATCGATCAGATACTGTGCACGCTCAACACCTTCTTCACGGATAACCGATTCGATCGCCTGTAGCCAGTCGCGAGTTTCAATCGGATCCACGTCATTTGGGAAACGTTCTGACATGGGGGTATTCCTTATCTGTCTAATACGTTGATTTATCTGGAACCTGTCCCATTGCACTCTTTGTTCTTCATTCTTTCGGCTGTCTCTTTGTTGGCTGCGCTTCCTCACCCCGGTCACATAGTTAGCTATGCTCCCGGGGATTCACGCGCTTGCCGCCGCGATACAGCCAAAATTATTTTGAACAACTAAAAGCACAATAAGACAGGTTCTGGTTTAGTTGCCGCGCTCTAAAATTGGGCGCTTAATCCTTACGTTGCTGAAGGAGACGGAGAGAACGTTCACGACGACTCTGCTCACGGCTGCGATCCAGCAATATTTCCTCAATAAACGCCAGGTGACGATGCGACGCTTCTCGCGCCTGCTCCGGCTGGCGAGCCATAATCGCCGCAAAAATGCTGGCGCGATGGCTGCTCACTTGCGCCAACATCTCGCGGCGCGCGTAGAGCAATTCAAAATTCTGGCGAACGTTTTGTTCGAGCATCGGCTCCATGCAGCGCAGTAAATGCAGAAGCACCACATTATGGGCGGCTTCGGTTACGGCAATTTGATACTGCATGACGGCATCGGCTTCGGCGTCTAAATCGCCGGATTCCTGAGCCTGCTGGATAGCGATATGGCAATCGCTGATGCGCTTAAGATCTTCCTCTGTACCACGCAGGGCTGCGTAATACGCAGCAATTCCCTCAAGTGCATGACGGGTTTCTAGCAGATCAAACTGGGATTCGGGGTGGTCAGAAAGCAGCTCGACCAGCGGGTCGCTCAGGCTTTGCCAAAGGCTGTTCTGGACAAAAGTGCCGCCGCCCTGGCGACGAAGCAGCAAACCCTTCGCTTCGAGACGCTGAATGGCCTCGCGTAGTGAAGGACGGGAAACATCAAATTGTTTCGCCAGTTCGCGTTCAGGTGGAAGTTTTTCGCCGGGGCGCAGAGTGCCCTCAAGGATGAGAAACTCCAGCTGCTGCTCAATCACATCGGATAATTTTGGTTGGCGGATTTTGCTGTAGGCCATCGTTCCCTATCTCTGCCATTAGCCCGGAGTCAATTGGTAAGACCAATTTCACGTTCGTGGGGCTAAAAGTAACAAAGTATTCACCTTCTGTCCATATTGGTTTTGATTGAAATCATGAAAGCAGGCACATTTTAACAATAACAAAAGAAGGGCTTTTCAAAACCATAACCTGCCGACTAACTCGTGTTTACCCCCAAAGCGGTAAGTTAACGTTTATGAAACGATATATTTTTCAAAAACAACCGAGAGAAGCGGCTAATAAACGTCTTTTTCAGCGTTCAACACAACCGGCATGGGGGTATCCCGCCAGCGCATTTTCCTCCTCCCTTTTTTACAAATGGTTTCTTTTTATCCAACTCGTCAGAGCAGTGGCAGAAAGCAGGTGCAAACGCCTCCGCTTATCACTATTCTTTGCGGTGCGGTAGCCCTATCCGCAAAATTCATAATTGATAGCCGTAAAAAAAAGACTACACCTTACGGAATAGTACAATTACATCCGCGTCAATGTAGCGCAGACATTAACCATAACGAGGTTACATGATGGAAGGTCAACAGCACGGCGACACGCTGAAACGCGGCCTAAAAAACCGCCACATTCAGCTTATCGCGCTGGGTGGAGCTATCGGGACGGGCCTGTTTCTGGGCAGTGCATCCGTCATCCAGTCCGCAGGTCCGGCAATTATTCTCGGCTATGCTATCGCCGGATTTATTGCTTTTTTAATTATGCGCCAGCTTGGTGAAATGGTCGTTGAAGAGCCGGTAGCCGGGTCATTCAGCCATTTTGCTTATAAATACTGGGGCGGTTTCGCAGGCTTCGCTTCAGGTTGGAACTACTGGGTACTGTACGTCCTGGTTGCCATGGCGGAGCTGACGGCGGTCGGTAAATACATCCAGTTCTGGTGGCCGGAGATCCCCACTTGGGCCACGGCGGCGGTGTTCTTCGTTGCTATCAACGCCATCAATTTAACCAACGTTAAAGTCTTTGGTGAGATGGAGTTCTGGTTCGCCATCATTAAAGTCGTGGCCGTTATTGCCATGATTCTGTTCGGCGGCTGGCTGTTGTTTAGCGGCAACGGCGGCCCGCAAGCCTCTGTCAGCAACCTTTGGGATCAGGGCGGCTTTCTGCCGCACGGCATCACCGGGCTGGTCATGATGATGGCTATCATCATGTTCTCCTTCGGCGGGCTTGAGCTGGTGGGCATTACCGCTGCCGAAGCAGACAATCCGGAAGTGAGCATTCCAAAAGCGACCAACCAGGTTATCTACCGTATTCTGATTTTCTATGTGGGTTCACTGGCGATTCTGCTGTCTCTGCTGCCGTGGACGCGCGTCACCGCAGATACCAGCCCGTTTGTACTGATCTTCCATGAGCTGGGCGATACCTTCGTTGCCAATGCCCTGAATGTTGTGGTGCTCACCGCTGCGCTGTCGGTTTACAACAGCTGCGTTTACTGCAACAGCCGTATGCTGTTCGGCCTGGCCCAGCAGGGTAACGCGCCTAAGCTGCTGAAAAGCGTCGACAAGCGCGGCGTACCGGTGAACACCATTCTGGTTTCCGCCGGTTTTACCGCGCTCTGCGTGCTGATTAACTACCTGGCACCGGAGTCCGCGTTTGGTCTGCTGATGGCGCTGGTGGTTTCCGCGCTGGTAATCAACTGGGCGATGATTAGCCTGGCACACATGAAGTTCCGCCGTGCAAAACAGCAGCAAGGGGTCAAAACCCGCTTCCCTGCTCTGTTCTATCCGTTAGGAAACTGGGTCTGCCTGCTGTTTATGGTTGCGGTGTTGGTCATCATGCTGATAACGCCGGGCATGGCTATCTCGGTTTACCTGATTCCGGTATGGATCGTTATTCTGGGGATCGGCTACTTCATTAAACAGAAGAGTCTAAAAACCGCTAAAGCCTGATAACCACAAAGAGGCAAAGCCACGCTTTATCTCTTTGTCTGTAAGCAAAACGCCCCGCAAATGCGGGGCGTTTTAGTGTAAGCCAGATTACGCTAAACCAACGTACCGTAGATAGTCAGTAAAGCCACCACCACAACAATCACCAGCGAAACCTTCTTCGCCAGAGAAACCGCGGCCTTCGGCGTTTTCATCTTATCCTGATGCGGTTCTCGTGCCAGCGAGTACTGCGCCAGCTGCGTCAGGACCTGATACTGAGAAGTATGCCTGTCGGCAAGAGAAGCAAACCACGCGGGAAGCGCCCGCTCGCCGTGGCCCAGCAGAGCATAAGCGACCCCAACCAGGCGAACAGGCACCCAGTCCAGAACGTGAAGAATGCCATCAATTCCCGAGAGCAGGCGCTCATGCGGCGTATGATGCCGGGCAAGCCAAGTCTGCCATGCTCGTAAGAAAGCATAGCCCGCAAGCGTGACCGGCCCCCAGACTCCGCCAACCACAAACCAAAATAACGGGGCAAGATAGAAACGGAAGTTAATCCATAGCAGCGCGTTTTGCAGCTCACGCAGGTATTCACGTTCGCTACACTCTGGCGGAACACCATGAATCAGCGTGAGCTCGCTCGCCATTGCATCACGGGCATGCACGTCATCATGGCTCGCGGCTTTAAGGTAAGAATGGTAATGCAGCCTGACCTGTCCGGCCCCGATACACAGCACGCCGAGCGCAATCCAGAACACCAGCAGCGGGACGTTAAACAGCAGCCCATGCAGGGCGCGGGTAATCAGGAAAACCACGGCCATAAACGCGGCTGTCATCAACAGCGTTCTCAGCAGAGAAAAATGCTTCACCCGCCCAAACAGCACTTCAAGACGGTGATCCAGCTGCCAGTGTTCGCCCATCTTGAACAATCGCTCGCCCATCAGGACCAACAGCAAGGTAAACAGGGTCATGTGCTCTCCTTGTCAGTAGTCTTTTCAACCGCTCCCAGAAAGCGCGGCCAGTCAAACGAAGGGCCTGGGTCGGTCTTACGACCGGGAGCAATATCGCTGTGGCCCGTGATGTTTTTCGCTATATCAGGATAGTGCTGAATCAGTAACTTAGCTAAAGCTGTCAACTGGTTATACTGCGCATCGGTATAGGCCAGCGTATCCGTCCCCTCAAGCTCAATACCGATGGAAAAGTCGTTGCACTTTTCTCTTCCCTGATAGCTTGAAACGCCCGCATGCCAGGCTCGCTTATCGAAAGGCACGTACTGAATAATTTCACCGTTCCGGCGAATCAGGCAATGGGCAGAGACGCGTAAATGTGAAATACCGGCAAAGTAAGGATGAGCCTCAGGATCGAGCGTTCCGGCAAATAACGCATCAATCCATGGGCCACCGAACTCACCCGGTGGCAAACTGATATTGTGCACCACCAGCAACGAGGGATTTTCCTCTTCCGGTCGGCCGTCAACATGCGGGGATGGCAGATGTTTTACCCCCACCAGCCAGCCGTCTTTAAGCTGCATTAGAGGTTCTCCTTAGAGTGGTACTTGAGGTCGCATCAGAGTAGCATGAAACGATACTAACTTATTCATTCCGGAGTTTTACCATGCCGCCCCGCCGTTATAACCCTGACCGCCGACGTGACGAGCTACTCGAACGGATTACTCTCGATATTCCCCGCGCTGTAGCGCAGGCGCTGCGCGAAGATCTGGGTGGTGAGGTCGATCCTAATAACGACATCACCGCGCAATTATTGCCACCAGAAAGCATGTCACACGCGGTCGTCATCACGCGAGAAAATGGCATTTTTTGTGGAAAACGCTGGGTAGAGGAAGTCTTCATTCAGCTCGGTGGAGATGTCACGGTGACCTGGCATGTAGAAGACGGGACAGAAGTGACCAGTAACCAGCCGCTGTTTGAGCTTAACGGCCCTGCCCGCGTTCTGTTAACCGGCGAACGGACGGCGCTTAACTTTGTACAAACGCTTTCTGGCGTCGCCAGTGAAGTCCATAGTTACGTCGCGCTGCTAGAAGGGACGAAAACAGAGCTGCTGGATACGCGTAAAACTCTGCCAGGCCTGCGTACCGCGCTGAAATATGCCGTACTTTGTGGGGGAGGCAACAACCACCGTCTTGGGCTTTCTGATGCCTTCCTGATCAAGGAAAACCACATCATTGCCTCCGGCTCTGTTCGTCAGGCGGTGGAAAAAGCCTTCTGGATGCACCCGGACGTTCCGGTAGAAGTCGAAGTTGAATCGCTGGATGAACTGGAGCAGGCGCTGAAAGCCGGTGCCGACATCATCATGCTCGACAACTTTACCGTTGAGCAGATGCGCCAGGCCGTCGCGCTGACCCGGGGTAAAGCCCGCCTTGAAGTCTCCGGCAATGTAACGAAAGAAACCTTGCGGACCTTTGCCGAGACGGGCGTGGATTATATTTCCGTAGGTGCACTGACTAAGCACGTACGCGCGCTCGATCTTTCTATGCGTTTCCGCTGACAACCTGTCTCTACGGGCGTGCTTGCACGACGCCCGTGTTTTTTTGCGTGGTCACTTCCATTTCAGTTGTTGATAAACACAATATCTATAACTAACGCTGAAGCCCTGTCCCGAATACTGATTTCCTCATTCGCTATCGCTTCGCCGGTTCAGCACAGTGTTGCTCTCTAACAGACGGGGTGACAAATGAACAAACAACAAGGTTTCACGCTAATCGAACTCATGGTGGTGATAGGTATCATCGCGATTCTTAGCGCCATCGGTATTCCCACCTACCAGAACTATCTTCGCAAAGCGGCACTAACCGATATGCTGCAAACCTTTTTACCCTATCGTACCGCTATCGAACTCTGCGCCATAGAACACGGAGGCATCACTGGCTGTCATGCTGGCAGTAATGGTATTGCGGAAACCAAAACGACGCGTTACGTCGGCACAATGAGCGTAGCCAGCGGCGTCGTGACGCTCAGCGGACAAGAATCACTGAGCGGGCTGACGGCAATTTTTACCCCGCAGTGGAGCGATACCAGCGGCGTAACAGGCTGGACGCGAAGCTGTAGCGCGGGCAACAGTTCTGCCCTTAAACAGGCCTGTGAAGACGTATTCCGCTTTGACGACAACAGAGCAGGAGCTGACGAATGAACACAAGAGAACAGCTTCACTCACTTTGCCAGCATTACAACGCAGTGTTAGTGGAAGAGATGCCGGATACGATACGGATTGCGGCCCAGGACACCCCCAGTGAGCAAATGTACGCAGCGTTGCGTTTTCTCTGCAATAAGCATATTGAGGTGGAAGTCTGGCCTGTTGAGAAGCTGGAGAAATGGCAGAACCGGGAATCCCCCATACCTTCAGAACACGAGTACGGCAGTTCAGTGGTCACGCTATTAAACGCAACCCTTACTTCGGCCATCCAGCAACGCGCCTCTGATATTCATTTTGAACCCTTTGAAGAGGCCTATCGCATTCGGCTACGCATCGATGGTGTGTTGCAGTGCCAACCATTATTGGCTCATGCAATGGTTGCCCCTATGACAGCAAGACTCAAGATCCTTGCCAATCTGGATATCGCAGAAAAGCGCGTGCCTCAGGATGGGCAAATGGATTATTTGGTCGGGGATGTAAAAGCCTCATTTCGCATCTCGACGCTACCCTGCCGCCATGGAGAAAAGGTCGTTTTACGGCTTCTCCAGCAAAGCAGGCAAAATAGCGATCTCCCTTCATTGGGCATGTCGCAAAACGAAGCGGAGCAGTTCAGACAATCACTCAGTGCCCCACAGGGTATGATTCTGGTGACTGGACCAACAGGCAGCGGAAAAACCATTACACTCTACAGCGCTCTGGACAATCTTAACCAACCAGATATCAATGTCTGTAGCGTGGAGGACCCCATCGAAATTCCACAAGAAGGGCTAAACCAAACGCAAATAAACCCTAAGGCCGGGCTCACCTTTCAGAACGTTCTGCGCGCCTTACTGCGACAGGATCCAGACGTCATTATGATCGGTGAAATCAGAGACGGAGAAACGGCCGAAATTGCGATTAAAGCGGCCCAAACTGGCCACCTGGTGCTGTCGACGCTTCATACCAACTCCACCGTTGAAACGCTTGTCCGGCTTGAACAGATGTCCATTCCACGGTGGATGATTGCCTCAGCCGTAAACATCATTGTTGCTCAAAGACTGGTGAGAAAACTTTGCCCACATTGCAAAAAATTTAGCGATCCTCCCATAAAATTACCTGGCCATCTTTGGCCATCGACTCTGCCGAACTGGATCCCGGCAGGCTGCGAACGGTGTTACGGAGGATATTACGGGCGAACGGCACTGTTTGAGATTATGCCTGTGTCTGCTTCCCTACGTGCGGCAATCACCAACGGTGAGTCAGCCAGCAAAATAGAATCGCTTGCCAGGAAACAAGGCATGAGAACGCTATTCGAAAGCGGCTGCCTGGCGGTAAAGAATGGGCATACCACTCTGGAAGAGGTTTACCGGGTATTAGGGGTACCCAATGCCTAAGTATCTGCTCTGGCGCTGGAAGGCGATTAATCCTCATGGGCAGTTGGAGACTGGCGCCACCTTTGCCGTTGAACGCGAAGCCCTGGAGGAAGATCTCAGCAACCGGCAGCTCCAGCTGCTTTCGGTTAAAAAATCAGCCCGAGCCGGGAGCGCGTGCTGGCACATCCAGCAGAAAATTGACTTTATTCGGCAGCTTGCAGCGTTGCTCCACGCGGGTATCGCGTTAACGGACGCGCTGTTGCTGATTGCACGTCAACATCCGAAACCTGAATGGTCAGCCTTATTACAGCATATTGAGATGCAGGTATCGCAAGGTGTGGCGCTTTCAGAAACGCTCAAACAGTGGCCTCGCATCTTCCCTCCGCTGTTTATCGCCTTACTGCACACGGGGGAACTTACCGGCAGACTTGCCGAATGCTGCCAGCGACTGGCCGAGCAGCAAGAACAGCAGCATCAGCTCACTAAAAAGGTCGTGAAAGCTTTACGCTATCCATTGTTTATTCTGCTTGTTGCGCTGCTCGTTACGGCAGGAATGATAGGATTTGTGTTGCCTGAATTCGCCAACATCTACCGCACCTTTAATGCCCCTCTGCCCGTAATAACACAGGTCGTCATGAGCGCTTCAGAATGGGTAGCGACCCGGGGTGGCTGGTGTGTCCTCGCAGCTACCGTTCTTTCCCTCATTGGGTGGAGTATTCGCCGCACCCGCCCCAACCTGCAGGAAAAAGAACAATTATTGCTGTTAAAAATACCGGTGATTGCTCCCTTAAGACGGGGACAGCTACTGAGCCAGATATTCACCGTGCTCACGCTATCTCAGCATTCCGGGATCCCTCTACTGCAAGGGCTTGAGGCGGTAGAAAAAACGCTCACTCAGAGGCTTTGGCAACGACAGATTGCCGAAGTACGAACCCGAGTTTCTGAAGGGCAACCTCTCTGGAGCGCGATGAAAAATTCAGGCCATTTTACACCACTCTGCCAACAGCTGGTTCGCATCGGTGAAGAATCGGGGTCGCTGGATTCGATGCTTGAGCGCTTAGCACGCTGGCACTATGAAAAAACGCAGGAGCTAGCCGAAAGCCTTGCCGCCACGCTGGAGCCGCTCATGATGCTTGTGATTGGGCTAATTATTGGCACGCTGGTTATCGCGATGTACCTGCCCATTTTCCAGATGGGGGATGCCATGAGCGGTGGGTGATGACGCAGCATCGGCTGCTGCGCCATCCATCTCATCAGAGGCTATTGAAAACGCGGTTTTCCTGCTCCGCTACGCGGATGAAGGTGGTGCGTTTAGTCAGCTCTTTGAGGCGAGAAGCCCCCACATAGGTGCAGGCCGAGCGCAAACCGCCGAGGATATCGCGTGCGGTGTGTTCAACCGGGCCACGCAGCGGCAATTTCACGGTTTTACCCTCTGCTGCGCGATACTGCGCAACGCCGCCAACGTGGCGAGTCATGGCTGATTCAGAACTCATGCCATAGAACAGCATAAACTTCTCCCCCTCTTCCTCAACAACGGTACCGCCGCTTTCTTCGTGGCCTGCCAGCATACCGCCCAGCATGACGAAATCGGCGCCGCCGCCAAAAGCTTTAGCCACATCACCAGGCACAGTACAGCCGCCATCGCTGACTATCTGACCACCGAGGCCGTGAGCCGCATCGGCACACTCAATTACCGCAGAAAGCTGAGGATAACCCACACCGGTTTTAACTCGGGTAGTACACACAGAGCCCGGGCCAATACCAACTTTAACAATATCCGCACCGGACAAGATAAGCTCTTCGCACATCTCACCGGTCACAACGTTACCCGCACAAATAACTTTATCAGGCCATGCATCACGCGCCTTGCTGACAAACTGCGTGAAGTGCTCAGAGTAGCCGTTCGCAACATCGATACAGATAAACTTCAGCGCCGGAGTCAGGGCCAGAATCTGCTTAGTTTTAGCAAAATCGGCATCGGAGGTGCCGGTTGAAACCATGATATGACGCAGCAGGTTTTCCGGCACCGACTTAACAAAATTGCTCCACTCCTCAACAGAGTAGTGCTTATGCACCGCGGTAAGAATGTCGAAAGAGGCCAGCGCCTGCGCCATCGCGAACGTACCAACCGTATCCATATTGGCCGCGATTATCGGAACACCAGACCATGCAATGCCGGAGTGTTTGAATGTGAATTGACGCTCCAGTTCAACGTCAGAACGGCTTTTAAGGGTGGAGCGTTTTGGGCGAATTAAAACGTCTTTAAAACCTAACTTCAAATCTTCTTCAATACGCATGTTGCAGATCCCTGGGTCGAATGGCGATGAACGCGATCGGCGGTAGGCTCTTAATAATTTAAATCACAGGAAGGCAACAAGCTCGGGGCCCCGGGCCTACATAAGTAAGGGACTGGGGCGAGCAAGCGCGATAAACGCACCTGTGGCGTAAAGTACAATGAGCGAACAACAGCCAACTCCAGTGACGCTATCATACGCAGTAATAATGACTCCGCAAGACTGCGAAAACCGACTTTTTTACGCTACAATCGATTAAATTTACCTGGTAAACGGTAAAACGCACACGGACGGGATATTGTTTATTTTTATTTGAGCCTGACTCATCTAAAAATACCCGGCAGAATGACTTTTATCTCATTGATAAATAATAGCATCAGGATCGATTATTTATGGTTTACACGGTAGCGCTTACGGGGGGGATTGGCAGTGGTAAAAGTACCGTAGCCGATGCATTTTCCCGTTCAGGAGTCACCGTCATTGATGCTGATGTGATTGCCCGCGAGGTTGTTGAACCTGGACAGCATGCGTTAGCTCTCATTTCTCAACATTTTGGTCCGCAGATCCTTCAGGAAGATGGTGCTCTGAATCGCCGGGCGTTGCGAGAAGAGATCTTTAGTTCCCCACAGCAAAAGCAATGGGTCAATAACCTGCTGCATCCCTTAATCCAGCGGCAAACTCGTGATGAAATTGCCCGCGCCACTTCACCTTACGTGCTGTGGGTAGTCCCGCTGCTGGTAGAAAATAACCTGCAACAAAAAGCGAACCGGGTTTTGGTGGTGGATGTCTCTCCCGAAACCCAGATTACGCGTACCGTGCTGCGGGACAATGTCTCTCGCGAGCACGCGCAGCAGATCCTGGCCGCTCAGGCATCCCGGGAAGCTCGTCTCGCCGTTGCAGATGACATAATTAATAATGACGGCAGCCCCCAAGACGTTGTCGTGCATGTTGACCGCCTGCATCGCCAGTACCTGAAACTGGCTGCCCAGGCCGCACAACAGGAAACAGAATAATGAGCACTCAGGTTCTTTTCGAACATCCACTGAATGAAAAAATGCGCACATGGTTGCGCATTGAATTTTTGATCCAACAGCTACAGTCATCGCTTCCGGTCAATGACAGCGCTAAAGCACTGCATTTTTTTCGTAACGTCGGTGACTTGCTGGATGTATTTGAAAGGGGCGAAATCCGCACCGAAATCCTTAAAGAATTAGGCAGGCAGCAGCGCAAACTGCTGAGCTGGTCAGAAGTACCCGGCGTTGATATGCAGCGCATCGACTCACTGCGTAGCCAGCTGGAAAGTTGCGGCAGCGTATTAATGGCTGCTCCACGTATCGGGCAGGTGCTGCGAGAGGACCGGCTGATTGCGCTGGTAAGACAGCGTCTTAGCATCCCTGGAGGCTGCTGTAGCTTTGATCTGCCCACGCTGCATATCTGGCTTTATCTGCCGCAGGAGCAGCGAGATGCTCAAATAGATTTCTGGATGAATAGCCTGGAGCCTGTAAAGCAATCTCTCGATTTACTGCTGGATATCATTCGCAACTCAGCGCCGTTTCGTAAACAGACCAGCCTCAATGGTTTCTACCAGGACAACGGCGATGATGCAGACTTGCTGCGCCTGCATCTTAGCCTGGACGATCGGCTTTATCCGCAAATCTCCGGCCATAAAAGCCGTTTTGCGATTCGTTTTCTGCCGCTGGATTCAGAACATGGCCTGGTGCCTGAACGTCTCGATTTCGAGCTGGCCTGCTGCTAAGGAAAAAACATGAGCGAAGAGACTATCGTCAATTGCCCCGGCTGCGGTAAAGCCGTTATCTGGAACGAGAGCAGCCCTTATCGGCCATTCTGCAGCAAACGCTGCCAGCTTATAGATCTTGGAGAATGGGCCGCAGAGGAAAAACGTATTCCGAGCAGCGGCGACCTTTCTGAAAGCGAAGGCTGGAGCGAAGAGCAGGAGCGCTAAGCGTTCAGCAGCTTTAAAATAACGGGCTCATTGGCTGGCGGAAACTCGTCGGCGATGAGCTCACTTTGAGAAATCCAGCGCCCAGGCTGCCCTTCTTTCCCCCAGGGTTCCCCTTCCCACTGTTCAACCAGATAAAACCACAGCGAAATATGGCGATCGGGAAACTGATATTCCAGGGTTTCAAACAGGCTGGCACTTTGCGCCACAATGCCGGTTTCTTCTTGTAGTTCGCGGATCACCGCCTGCTCTGGCGACTCTCCAGCCTCAATTTTCCCGCCGGGAAATTCCCATTTATTAGCCATGTGTGCATCGGCAGCACGTTGCGTAATGAAGATTTCACCCTGCTGATTACGGATAATGCCGACGGCGATTTGCAGTTGCTTCATATTCTCAAACTCCACGCGTAAAAAAGGCGCAGCAAGCTGCGCCTTTCCAGGGTTGTCAGACCTTAGCTCAGACGGCCATGGCACTGTTTGTATTTTTTACCGGAACCGCATGGGCAAGGATCGTTACGCCCAACTTTACGATCGCCGGTTTCTGCTGCCAGCGCCTGCGCAGCCTGGGTTTCATCATCCACGTGGCTCAGCTGCTGCATACGTGCCAGACGCTCAGCTTCTTCGCGACGCTGCTGCTCCATCGCTTCCACTTCTTCCGGCATGCGCACCTGGACTTTGCTCAGGGTGCTGATCACTTCATATTTCAGCGACTCCAGCATCGCGGCAAACATAGAGAAGGACTCACGCTTATATTCTTGCTTCGGATCTTTCTGCGCGTAGCCACGCAGGTGAATACCCTGACGCAGGTAGTCCATCGCCGCCAGGTGCTCTTTCCACAGAGAATCCAGCGTTTGCAGCATGACGCCTTTTTCGAAGTGGCGCATCATTTCAGCCCCGACAACTTCTTCTTTGCGCTGATAAAGCTCAATCGCCGTCTGCAGAATACGCTCACGCAGCGTTTCTTCATGCAGTTCAGGCTCTTTATCCAGCCATTCTTTGATTGGCATCTCGAGGTCGAAGTCGTTTTTCAGGCGCTCTTCCAGACCTTCTACGTCCCACATCTCTTCCAGAGACTGAGGCGGGATATGCGCATCAATGGTGACCTTAAAGACGTCTTCACGAATGCTGGCGATGGTTTCGCTCACGTCGCTAACGTCGAGCAACTCATTACGCTGGGTGTAGATCGCACGGCGCTGATCGTTCGCAACGTCATCGTATTCCAGCAGCTGTTTACGAATATCAAAGTTACGGCTTTCGACCTTACGCTGTGCGTTAGCTATTGCCTTGGTCACCCACGGGTGTTCGATAGCTTCGCCCGGCTTCATGCCCAGCTTACGCATCATGTTGGAAACGCGATCTGAGGCAAAGATACGCATCAGCGCATCTTCCATGGACAGGTAGAAGCGGGATGAACCGGCGTCACCCTGGCGACCTGAACGGCCACGCAGCTGGTTATCGATACGACGAGATTCGTGGCGCTCGGTACCAATAATATGCAAACCACCCGAAGCCAGCACCGCATCATGGCGAACCTTCCAGTCCGCTTTAATTTGGGCAATTTGCTCTGGCGTTGGATTTTCCAGCTCGGCAATCTCTTCCTGCCAGCTGCCACCCAGCACGATATCCGTACCACGACCCGCCATGTTAGTAGCGATGGTTACCGCAGCAGGATAACCCGCCTGAGCAACGATACCCGCTTCGTTGGCGTGGAATTTGGCGTTCAGAACATTGTGTTTGATACCCGCTTTGGTCAGCTCGTGAGAAACCACTTCGGATTTCTCGATGGAAATGGTCCCCACCAGCACCGGCTGGCCGTTGGCGGTACGCTCTTTAATGTCTTCGATAATAGCGCCAATTTTATCTAACTCGGTCATGTAGACCAGATCCGGCATGTCTTTACGGATCATCGGACGGTTGGTTGGCACCACAATGGTATCAAGCTTATAAATGGAGCTGAATTCGAAGGCTTCGGTATCCGCCGTACCGGTCATCCCGGCCAGCTTCTCGTAAAGACGGAAGTAGTTCTGGAAGGTAATAGAAGCCAGCGTCTGGTTTTCGTTCTGAATATCAACGCCTTCTTTCGCTTCAACGGCCTGGTGAAGGCCGTCGGACCAGCGACGCCCCTGCATGGTACGGCCGGTATGTTCGTCAACGATAATGACTTCGCCATCTTTAACGATGTAGTCAACGTCGCGGGTGAACAGCGCGTGGGCGCGCAGTGCCGCCGTTACGTGGTGCATCAGCATAATGTTGGCCGGTGAGTAAAGAGACTCACCTTCTTCCATCATGCCTTCTTGCATCAGCAGTTCTTCAATCAGTACCAGACCACGTTCGGTCAGGTTAACCTGGCGAGACTTCTCATCTACGGAGAAGTGGCCTTCACCCTGGAAGGTGTCGGAGTCTTCTTTTTCCTGACGCATCAGGTGTGGGATGATTTTGTTTACGCGCTTGTACAGCTCAGAGCTGTCTTCAGCCGGGCCGGAGATGATCAGCGGAGTACGTGCTTCATCGATCAGGATGGAGTCAACCTCATCCACCAGCGCATAATGAAGTTTACGCTGAACGCGCTCTTCGGGGCTGAACGCCATGTTGTCACGCAGGTAGTCAAAACCGTATTCGTTGTTGGTGCCGTAGGTAATGTCCGCGGCATAGGCTTCACGCTTAGCTGGCGCAGGCATACCCGGCAGGTTGATACCCACGCTCAGGCCCAGATACTCAAACAGTGGGCGGTTGTTTTCGGCGTCACGCTGCGCCAGATAGTCGTTCACGGTCACAACGTGAACACCTTTACCGCTCAGGGCGTTCAGATAAGCTGGCAGCGTTGCAGTCAGGGTTTTACCTTCACCGGTACGCATTTCCGCGATGCAGCGGTCGTTTAGAACCATACCGCCGAGCAGCTGCACGTCGAAGTGGCGCATACCAAATACGCGCTTACTCGCTTCACGAACAACGGCAAAAGCCTCTGGGATCAGGTTTTCCAGCACTTCGCCCTTTTCCAGACGAGCACGGAACTCATTGGTTTTAGCCTTCAGCTCATCATCAGTGAGCTTTTCCATCTGTGGTTCCATGCCGTTAATCATGGTCACCACTTTGCGCATACGGCGCAGGGTACGATCGTTACGACTACCGAATACTTTGGTTAATAATTTGATTAGCATAATAAATTCTCAAACGCCTGCCGTCAGTGCGGTCAATAAATTGTTGTTAGTCAGGAATAGTGATTAGCTGAGGCAAAGCGGGCCGGCGCGGATGCCCTGCACCTGACGGATCCATACAACGGTACTGAATACTTCAGCCGCTGGCGATTCCCGGAACGAAGTCAGGCGCACAATAACGGGGGGTTTACTTTCCTGGTTCAGCAGTGCGTTGAGCGTGTCCAGTAAAGCAAGGTGTTGTGCCTGGAGCGGCACACTTTCCTGCGCCACCGGCAAAGCCTGAGGCGCCATAGCGAAGGAAAGATGACGAATAACGGTGCGAATTGCATGCTGGTGCCAATAGTCCACACTAAAGGAAGGACGACGCGTGCTTTCCTGTAGCTGAACAAGGCTATCAAACCGGAACTGACGCGCAGGATCGTGGCGGCTGGCGGAGGCTTCTGCAGGAATACCGGTTTCTGTGCTACCGTTGAGCGCAGGCATGCCAAAACTCGCCGCGACCATCCCCAACAGGAGATGCGGCCAGAAATAACGTCTGCCAAATTGTCGCCAACGATTTAGAATACCAATCACTTTTTCCGCCGGAGCTTAATGTATGCGCGACAGTCGCCCGCAATCCTTAGAAATTCTGTTTGACGATGCCGGTCAGGAAAGCATGCTGCAGAACGTTCAGCAACGTGCCGTTGCCCTGCTGCGACTGAACCGGGCAGTGAAAGGCATTCTGCCTGCACCACTGCATCCCTGGTGTCGGGTTGCCAACTTTCGCCAGGGGATCCTCGTCCTTGAAACCGCAAATGCCAGCTGGCTAATGCGCCTACGCTATGAACAAGCCACGCTACTGAGTGCATTACGCGCCCAAATATTACCATCATTGACATCAATCGACATCAGGATTAATCCATCGCTGGCGGTAAAAGGGCAGGAATTAGTACAAGAAAACACCACTCAGGCGGGTACGGAGAAATATGAAGTGAATCGGCAGCTGAGCGAGCAAAGCGCGGAAGCATTAAGGGAAGTGGCTAAGCGTAGCCCGGAGAAACTGAGAGCAACGATAGAACGACTGGCTTCACTGGCCGGAGAGGGTACCAGCAAAACCAGTCGTAATAGGTAGCTTAAGCGTTACGCCAGCACCAGGTTAGGTGCTTTAAACGCCAGCGGAAGTTCGGCTTCATCTTCGAAGGTCGCCCATTCCCAGGATTCCTGCTTAGCCAAAACAGCCTGCAGCAGTTTGTTGTTCAGCGCGTGACCAGATTTAAAGGCGGTAAATGCGCCGATAATATTGTGGCCGCACATGAACAGATCGCCGATGGCATCCAGCATTTTGTGACGAACAAATTCGTCTTCAAAACGCAGGCCGTCTTCGTTCAATACGCGATAATCGTCAACAACGATGGCACAATCGAAGCTGCCGCCCAGGCACAGGCCGCGGGACTGCAGATATTCGATATCACGCATAAAACCGAAGGTACGCGCACGGCTAATCTGACGCATAAATGCTTCAGCAGAGAAGTTCATGGCGTAGCGCTGGGTGCTTGCGTCAATCGCCGGATGGTTAAAGTCGATGGTAAAATCCAACGAGAAACCATTAAACGGTGACATTTCAGCCCATTTATCGCCATCTTCCACGCGAACCGTCTCTTTAAGACGTATAAATTTCTTGGCCGAGTTCAGCTCGTCAATCCCTGCATCAAGCAGCAGATAGACAAACGGCGCCGCACTGCCGTCCATGATAGGAATTTCTGGCGCATCAACTTCAATAACGATGTTGTCGATGCCCAGCCCTGCCAGGGCAGCGTTGAGGTGCTCTACGGTAGAAATCCGTACATCATGCTCGTTTACCAGACAAGTACAGAGCATGGTATCCCGCACGGATTTGGCATCAGCCGGAAAATCTACCGGAGGATTCAAGTCGGTGCGACGATAGATGACCCCGGTATTTGCCGGCGCAGGGCGCAGCGTCAGCGTGACTTTCTTGCCGGTATGCAAACCGACGCCAGTCGCCTGAACGATACGTTTAAGTGTCCTTTGTTTGATCATCGTATAATCCCGCCAAATTACTAAGCTAGCCGAGAGTGTATATCACTAACGGCAGGCCAGTTTAGCACAAAGAGCGAATATTCCCAACTTCCGGTTTATTCTTAATCAGCTTGCTTACGCAGGAACGCTGGAATATCCAGATAATCAGGCTCTTTCGCCGTCTGCGGTGTATTGTCGTTAACCACTTTAGCGGCCGGCTTTTGCTCTTGCGTCAGCGGAGCCATACCGTGCTGCTGGTAGCGATCCATCACCGGCTGCTGTACCTGCTTGTTAGTCACCAGGGTAATCTCTGGACGTTTGTCCATGCCAATACCTGTTGCAACAACGGTAACACGCAGTTCGTCGTTCATCTCTGGGTCCAGAGAAGTACCGATAACCACAGTTGCGTTATCGGATGCGAAAGCACGAATGGTGTTACCCACGGTTTCGAACTCATCCAGGCGCAGGTCGAAGCCAGCGGTGATGTTAACCAGCACGCCACGAGCGCCAGACAGGTCAATATCTTCCAGCAGTGGGCTGGAGATAGCCATTTCTGCAGCTTCTTCCGCGCGGTCTTCGCCGCTGGCAACGCCAGAGCCCATCATGGCGTAGCCCATTTCAGACATCACGGTACGTACGTCCGCGAAGTCAACGTTCATCAGGCCAGGGCGGGTGATCAGCTCGGCGATACCCTGCACAGCGCCTTTCAGTACGTCGTTTGCCGCGCCGAACGCGTCGAGCAGAGAGATACCACGGCCCAGCACTTTCAACAGCTTGTCGTTCGGGATAGTGATAAGGGAGTCAACGTGCTTGGACAGCTCAGCGATACCCTGCTCGGCGAACGCCATGCGCTTTTTGCCTTCAAAGTTGAAAGGCTTGGTCACAACGGCAACGGTCAGAATACCTAAATCTTTGGCTACTTCAGCGACCACAGGAGCAGCGCCCGTGCCGGTACCACCGCCCATGCCTGCTGCGATAAACACCATGTCTGCGCCATCCAGGGCTGCACGCAACGCTTCGCGATCTTCTTCCGCAGCATTACGGCCAACTTCAGGATTTGCTCCAGCGCCCAAACCTTTGGTAATGCCATTACCAATCTGGATCGTCTGGCCTACTGCGGTTTTGCGCAACGCCTGAGCATCGGTATTCACCGCAAAGAATTCAACGCCTTCGATGCGCTCGCGCACCATGTGTTCAACGGCATTACCGCCGCCGCCGCCGACGCCGATGACTTTAATCACCGCGTCGTTGGTCAGTTCCATAGGTTCAAACATAGTTTCTCTCCGTTTTGTGCCTGTCGCCTGAGACCGCTAATTGTCTCCGGTCTCTTATAAAAATTAAAATTCTTTTCTCAGCCAGCTATTGAGTCGCTTAAACCACGAACCAACCGAGGTCCTTTTTTCCACTTCCGCCTCACCACTGAGATGTGACTCCTTCCCGTAGTGCAGCAAGCCTACTGCGGTGGAGTAATATGACTCCTGGGCATAGTCAGTAAGGCCAGTAATATTCAACGGCTGACCAATACGCACCTGCGTATGGAACACGCGCTGAGCACAGGCTGCCAGGCCTTCAATTTGTGCCGCGCCGCCGGTTAAGACAATCCCCGCCGCCAGATGATGTTTAACACCCTGCTGGCGAAGCTGTTCCTGTAGCTGCAAAATCTCTTCGTTAACCAAGTTAAGCAACTCGGTATAGCGCGGCTCAATGACCTCAGCCAGCGTCTGACGCTGCAGGCTACGTGGTGGACGTCCACCTACGCTCGGGACTTCAACATTTTCATCTTTCCCGACGATAGAACCCAGCGCACAACCGTGGCGTACTTTAATGGCTTCTGCATCACTCGGTGGCGTACCGAAGGCGTAGGCGATATCACTGGTCACCACGTTCCCCGCATAAGGGATAACTTTGGTGTGGCGCAACGCACCGCCGGTATAAACCGCCATATCCATAGTACCACCGCCGATATCCACAACACAGACACCTAGCTCGCGTTCATCTTCGGTCAGTACCGCATAGCTCGCGGCCAGACCGGCAAAAATTAATTGGTCAACTTTTAGACCACAACGTTCAACCGCTTTAACGATGTTTTTCGCCATATCGTTATGGCAGGTAATCAAATGCACTTTCGCCTGCATACGGACGCCGGACAGACCGACCGGATTTTTGATCCCTTCCTGGTAATCAATAGCGTATTCCTGCGGAATCACATGCAGAACGCGGTGTTCATCACGAACACGCACTGATTTTGCCGTATGCACCACATTTTCCACATCTTCCTGCGTCACTTCCTCTTCCGAAATAGGCACCATGCCTATCTCGTTTTGGCAGCTGATGTGCTTGCCCGACAGCGCCAGATAAACAGATGAGATCTGGCAGTCTGCCATCAATTCAGCCTGGTCAATCGCACGTTGAACGCACTTTACTACCGATTCGAGGTCGTTTACCCCGCCTTTGTCCATACCACGCGATGGGCAGCTGCCCACGCCAATAATATTGACCATACCGTCGGGCAGAACTTCCCCTACTAAAGCGGCAACCTTAGCGGTGCCAATCTCCAGTCCAACTACCAGTTTTCTGTCCGTCGCCTTGATCATTGTTGTTCTGCCTGTGCCTGATTCTGTTGCTGATTCGGATTAGGTACCGGAGGAGGAAGAGCCTCCCAACCTACCGCGGCGCCTGAATCGTATCGCAGGTCGACATAACTGATCCGTTTGTTATCAGCCTGCGCCTGCTGCTGCAGAACCGGGTACAGTTCTACAAAACGATCCAGACGTTTCATCGTATCGCCCCGTCCAAGGTTGAGCTTAATCCCGTTATTCAGCGTCAACTGCCAGGAACGGCGGGCGGTCATAGCCGCCTGTTTCAAGGTAAACTTATCCTTTGCCAGCACCAGCCCCATGTCACGGTAACCTTGCAGAACTTCATTTTCGCTGCCTTCCGGACCGGAGAGCATCGGTAAAGTCTGCTTGCTGGTGCGTTCTGCTGGTACGCTGAAGGAATTTCCCTCAGCGTCAACCATATGCTGGTCATTCCAGCGTGCTATCGGCACATATTCAACCAGATGAATCTTCAATTCGTCCGGCCACTGCTTTCTAACGCTTGCTTGCTTGATCCACGGCAAACGTTCTATCTGCTGTTGGATGATATTCACATCCTGGGTCA
Organism: Cedecea sp.; assembly: GCF_036500665.1. Lineage (NCBI taxonomy): Bacteria > Pseudomonadati > Pseudomonadota > Gammaproteobacteria > Enterobacterales > Enterobacteriaceae > Cedecea > Cedecea sp. Next base: position 100,647 of record NZ_DASYBS010000113.1, on the reverse strand, counting down.
TGAAGGTGCCCGGTGGCCCCAGAGCCAGAATCGACTGGCGAATATCATCATTACGCGTGTAGTGCCGTTCCCCGGTTACCACCAGCCTGGAGAGCGGTAAACGCTGGGCGTCTTCCATCCAGCCCACCACAATCCAACCGCCGATAAACACGCTTAACAGTACCGCGCACAAGAACACCATTCCCGCCAGACGAGACCCGTTACTGCGTCGCGAACTGGTATTTTCTTCGGCACGATTGCGCGCGTTCAGTGCAGCCTGCGACATATCAGTCCGCCAGTTCCAGAATACGTACAACCAGCTGCGAGAAACTCATTCCCGCCTGGCGAGCCGCCATCGGCACCAGACTATGGCTGGTCATCCCCGGTGAAGTGTTCACTTCCAACAGGTAAAACTGCCCGTCGCTGTCCAGCATAACGTCTACCCGCCCCCAGCCACTGCAGCCCAGAACCTGCCACGCCTGCAGAACTAATGCCTGCAATTCCTGCTCTCTTTGCTCAATTAATCCACTCGGGCAGAAATATTGAGTTTCATCAGAGAGATACTTCGCTTCATAATCATAGAAGGTTCCAGCGGGTTGGATACGAATAGACGGTAAAATTTCCTCACCTAAAATCGCTACCGTGAACTCGGGGCCGCTCAACCACTTCTCAACCAGCACTTCTTCATCATGTTCAAACGCACGTTCCAGCGCCGCAGGCAGCGCATCAGCGCTATCAACCTTCGACATCCCCACGCTGGACCCTTCGCGGCTGGGCTTGACGATAACCGGTAACCCCAACGCAGCAACACGTTCAACCAGCGCATCCGTAAGGCCCGTCGCGAAGTCACGACGATGTAGAGCAACCCATGGCGCGATGGGTAAATCTGCGCCCTGCCACAGCAGCTTGCTGCGCAGTTTATCCATGGTGATCGCCGAAGCCATTACGCCACTGCCGGTATAGGGCAGTTCCAGAAACTCCAGCAGCCCCTGTAGTGTCCCGTCTTCCCCGCCGCGACCGTGCAGCGCGATAAAGACTTTATCAAAGCCCTGAGCCTTCAACTCGAGCACTGACTGATTGTGCGGATCGAATGCGTGAGCATCAATACCCGCTTCTTTTAACCCGGCCAGCACCGCGCTGCCCGATTGCAGAGAAACCTCACGTTCGGCGGAGGTGCCGCCAAGAAGAACGGCGATCTTATCAGCCATGACGCCCCTCCTCTTTAGTTTGAGGCTGCAGTTTGATTTCAGCCAGGTTTCGGGCGATTTTGCCGATATTCCCGGCACCTTGAACGAGAATCAAATCATTTCCCGTCAATACAGGTGCCAAAATTTCCGCCACTTCACCGTGATCGGAAACCAAAATAGGATCAACCTTGCCACGGCCACGAATAGTTCGGCATAAAGAGCGGCTATCGGCCCCCGGAATGGGTGCTTCGCCAGCAGGATAAACTTCCAGCATCACCAGAGAATCTACCTGAGACAGTACACCGGCAAAATCGTCATACAGATCGCGCGTGCGCGTATAACGGTGCGGCTGGAAAATCATCACCAGATTCTTATCTGGCCAGCCCGCACGTGCTGCTTTAATCGTGGCATCCACTTCCGTTGGGTGGTGGCCATAGTCGTCCACCAGCATGGCGGTACCCGCCTTCCCGTTTACTGACGCCAGGGGATATTCGCCCAGGAAGTCGAAACGACGGCCGGTCCCCTGGAAGCTTTCCAGCGCACGTAAAATAGCCTCGTCTTCAATACCTTCTTCTGTTGCGACTGCAACCGCCGCCGCCGCATTCAGGGCGTTATGGCGGCCAGGCGCATTCAGCACCACATGCATCTCAGGCCTGTCGTGCCGAACGATAGTAAAAAATCCCTGCGCGCCCTTCTGCTGGTAATTCTCAACGCGCACGTCCGCGTCGTCGCTGAAACCGTAAGTGGTGGTCTGACGACCAACGCGCGGTAGTAGCTCACGAATTACCGGGTCGTCGACACACATCACTGCTCGACCATAAAACGGCAAATTATGCAGAAAATTAATAAACGTCTGCTTTAAATTTTCGAAGTCGCCCTGGTAGGTATCCATATGATCGGCTTCGATATTGGTGACAATCGAGACCATCGGCTGCAAATGCAGGAACGATGCATCGCTTTCGTCGGCTTCTGCAATCAAATAACGGCTGTGCCCCAAACGGGCATGCACGCCAGCCGCTTTCACCAGGCCGCCGTTAACAAACGTTGGATCCAGACCCGCTTCCGCATAAATGCTGGAAACCATCGCCGTAGTCGTGGTTTTACCGTGCGTACCGGCAACAGCAATACCGTGGCGAAAGCGCATCAGTTCAGCCAGCATTTCAGCGCGACGAATCACCGGGATACGCGCCTCATGAGCCGCAACAATCTCCGGGTTGTCCGCAGAGATAGCCGTGGAAACCACCACGACGCTTGCGTCACGCACGTTTTCCGGACGGTGGTTGAAATAAATCGTGGCACCGAGTGCCGACAACTGCTGCGTGACCGGGTTCGGAGCCAGATCGGAACCGCTGATCTGGTAGCCTTCGTTAGCTAATACTTCGGCAATACCGCCCATACCGGCGCCGCCGATGCCAACAAAGTGAATGTGCCGGACGCGACGCATCTCGGGCACGATTGAACGCAGTTTCGCCAGTTGTTGTGTATTCATTCTCTAAACCTGCAAGCGGCATGCCGCCATTACATCAAATTTACGGGGGGCAATTCGCCTCCCACAAGTATTACGCGCGCGCTGCGGCGCTGACTTCATTTGCTACACGCTCGGTGGCATCAGGGATGGAAGCAGCACGTGCTCGCTCGGCCATCGCCAGCAGCGTTGCTCTGTCCCATCCGGCCAGGATACGGGTAGCCGCATCCACGGTAAACTGCGGCTGCTCCAGTATTTTCGCGGCGCCGACCTGCTCCAGCGGCAACGCATTCCAGTACTGCTGTCGGTCTTTATGCTGGAACGGAACAAACAGCGCAGGTAATCCCGCCGCCGCGATCTCACTCACGGTTAACGCTCCGGAGCGGCAAACCACAACGTCAGCCCATGCATAGGCTGCCGCCATGTCATCAATAAATTCGGTGACTTTATGCTGCGGCTGGCCCACTTCAGCATAAGCCTGCTGCACTACCGCCAGGCCGCCTTTTCCGGTTTGATGCCAGATAGTCACCGCCTCGCCGAGGCGCCCGGCAACCTGCGGTATTGTTTGATTCAGGACGCGAGCTCCCTGAGAGCCTCCCACGACCAGTACACGCACCGGCCCTTCACGTCCGGCAAAACGAACCTGCGGCAGCGGTAATGCAAGCACATCGGTACGCACCGGGTTACCAACAACGTCGGCCTTAGGGAATGCGCCGGGGAACGCTTGCATCACTTTGGTTGCGATCTTCGCTAACCATTTGTTCGTCAGCCCGGCAATCCCGTTTTGCTCATGCAGCACAACGGGAATGCCCAATGACCAGGCGGCAAGGCCACCCGGCCCGGAAACATAGCCGCCCATACCCAGTACCACATCCGGCTTCCACGCCTTCATGATGGCGCGAGCCTGACGCCAGGCATTAAAAATACGCAGCGGAGCCAGTAACAAAGCTTTTACGCCCTTGCCGCGAAGGCCTGAAATGCGAATAAAGTCGATCTCAATACCGTGTTTCGGCACCAGATCGGCTTCCATACGGTCTGCGGTACCTAGCCACCGTATATCCCATCCTTCAGCCTGAAGATGATGAGCAACGGCCAGCCCGGGGAATACGTGCCCGCCGGTACCGCCCGCCATCACCATCAACCGCTTCGCTTTGCCCGTCATTTGGCGCTCCGTGTAAACGCCTGCGCTTTAGCCAGACGCGTTTCATAATCTATTCTCAACAACAGCATGATCGCCGTGGACATAATCAACAGGCTGGAACCACCGTAACTGATAAGCGGCAGCGTCAGACCTTTGGTTGGTAACATACCCGCCGCAGCCCCAACGTTAACCAACGCCTGGAAGCTAAACCAAATCCCGATAGAGCATGCCAGGAAACCGGAGAAACGCTGATCCAGTTCCAGCGCACGTTTGCCGATAGACATCGCGCGAAAAGCGACGAAGAATACCATCAAAAGCGCGAGTACCACACCGATATATCCCAGCTCCTCGCCGATGATCGAGAAGATAAAGTCAGTATGCGCTTCGGGCAGATATTCCAGTTTCTGTACTGAATTCCCGAGCCCCTGCCCCCACAATTCACCGCGCCCGAAAGCCATGAGTGATTGCGTTAGCTGGTAGCCACTGCCGAACGGATCTTCCCACGGGTTCCAGAACGACGTTACGCGGCGAATACGGTACGGCTCAGCGAGGATCAGCAGGATAACCGCCGAGATCCCCATGCCGATAATCGCAATGAACTGCCACAGTTTCGCCCCCGCCAGGAACAGCATCGCCAGGGTGGTGACAAACAGCACAACCACGGTGCCAAGGTCCGGCTGGGCAAGCAGCAGAACGGCCATGACAAGAATCACGCCCATTGGCTTCAGGAAGCCGCGCAGGTTATTACGGACTTCATCAACCTTACGCACCAGGTAGTTTGCGAGATAGCAGAACAGCGACAGCTTGGAAAACTCAGCAGGCTGAATACGCAACGGGCCGAAGGCAATCCAGCGTGATGCCCCGTTAACCGAACTCCCCACTACCAGTACGATCAACAGCATGACAATCGACGCCAGCAGCATTGCCGTACTATGACGTTGCCAGAAATCCATAGGCAATCGGAGCGTCACCATCGCCAGCGCAAACGCAACAATGATGTACAACCCGTCACGCTTCGCGAACAGGAAGGGATCGTTTGCCAGGCGCTGCCCTACTGGCATTGACGCCGAAGTCACCATAATAAAGCCGATCGCCGCCAGGCCGAGCGTCAGCCACAGCAGCGTACGGTCATAGAGCACCATGCTGTTGGCATCGGCCTCGCGGGAGCCCATTACCCACCCTTTTAACGCCGCGGCGACCCAAGCCAGGATACCGAATCCCGGAATACGAGGTACGCGCAGGCGAGGGAGAGATAAACGCATCAGCCCAACTCCTTCGCAAGTTGAGTAAACCTATCGCCGCGCTGTTCAAAGTTTTTGAACTGATCGAGGCTGGCGCAGGCCGGAGAAAGCAGCACCATATCGCCAGGCTGAACACGTCCGGCCGCTAGCTTCATCGCCTGTTCCAGGGTTTCAGTTTGATCCGCAATCTCTGGACGCAGTCCGGCAAGCTCTGCGCCGTCGCGGCCAAAGCAGTACAGACGAACACGATCGCCCTGCAGGTAACGAGCAAGCGATGAGAAATCGGCAGATTTGCCATCACCGCCCAGCAGCAGGTGCAAAACACCCTCGACATGCAAGCCGTTCAGCGCCGCTTCCGTACTGCCAACGTTGGTCGCTTTCGAGTCGTTAATCCAGCGCACGCCGTTATGCTCCCAGGCCAGCTGGAAGCGGTGTGCCAGACCGGTATAGGTCGTCAGCGCTTTCAGACTGGTTGAACGAGGTAACTTCACCGCATCCGCCAGCGCCAGCGCTGCCAGCGCGTTGGTATAGTTGTGCTGCCCAACCAGCTTCATCTCTTTGGTATTGAGGATCTTCTCCCCTTTTACCCGCAGCAAGGTATCACCCTGCTGGCGATTAAGGTGGTAATCACCCACATCCACGCCGAAGCTGATGCAGCGTTCGTCCGCACCGCGTACCGGCATGGTCAAAGCATCATCCGCATTCACTACACAGACTTTGGCATTTTCATAGATGCTCAGTTTTGCAGCCCGATACTGCTGAATACCAAACGGATAGCGATCCATATGATCCTCTGTCACGTTCAGCACAGTAGCGGCTGCCGCTTTCAGGCTGTGGGTGGTTTCCAGCTGGAAGCTCGAGAGTTCAAGCACATAGAGCTCATGCCCTTTATCCAGCAGCATCAGCGCCGGCAGACCAATATTGCCCCCTACCCCAACGTTTACGCCCGCGGCCTTCGCCATCTCGCCAACGAGAGTGGTGACCGTGCTTTTGCCGTTAGAGCCGGTAATCGCCACCACAGGCGCCTGCGCTTCACGGCAAAACAGTTCAATATCGCCAATAATCTCGACGCCAGCGTCAGCCGCTGCGCTTAAGGCCGGTGTCGCCAGCGCCACGCCGGGGCTTGCAATAATCAAATCCGCCGCCAGCAGCCAGTCTTCATTTAATGAGCCGGTATGGCGTTCAACGTTCTCAGGCAGCTTATCAAGACCAGGTGGGGAGACACGCGTATCCATGACCCGCGGCGTTACGCCGCGTGCCAGGAAGAAATCCACGCATGACAGGCCGGTCAGGCCTAACCCAATGATAACGACTTGTTTACCCTGGTAATCTGCCATAGTTAACGAACCTTCAGCGTTGCCAGACCAATCAGGACCAGCATCAGCGAAATAATCCAGAAGCGCACGATAACGCGCGGCTCCGGCCAGCCTTTCAATTCATAGTGGTGGTGAATCGGCGCCATGCGGAAAATGCGCTGCCCGCGCAGCTTGAACGAGCCGACCTGCAGGATAACCGACAGGGTTTCAACGACGAATACGCCACCCATAATCACCAGCAGGAATTCCTGACGCAGCAGTACCGCGATAGTTCCCAGCGCACCGCCGAGAGCCAGAGAGCCCACGTCGCCCATAAAGACCTGTGCCGGATAGGTGTTGAACCACAGGAAGCCTAAACCCGCGCCGACAATGGCCGTACAGACGATAACCAGTTCCCCCGCATGGCGCAGGTAAGGAATATGCAGGTAACCTGCGAAGTTCATGTTACCGGTCGCCCACGCCACCAGCGCAAAACCCGCGGCCACAAATACGGTCGGCATAATCGCCAGGCCATCAAGGCCATCGGTCAGGTTTACCGCGTTACCGGTACCGACTATCACGAAATACGCGAGCAGCACATAGAACAGGCCAAGCTGCGGCATCACGTCCTTAAAGAACGGTACCACCAACTCAGTCGCAGGCGTGCCTTTTCCGGCAGCATACATCGTGAAGGCAACCAGCAACGCAATCACCGACATCCAGAAGTATTTCCAACGCGCGATCAGCCCTTTGGTATCCTTACGTACCACTTTGCGGTAGTCATCGACGAAGCCAACGATCCCGAAACCTATCAGCACGAACAGCACGCACCAGACATAAGGGTTTGACGGATAAGCCCACATCAGCACCGACACGACAATGGCGGTCAGGATCATAATCCCGCCCATTGTTGGCGTCCCTTTCTTGCTGAAGTGCGACTCAGGGCCATCGTTACGTACAACCTGCCCGAAGGAGAGTTGCTGTAAACGCGCAATCATCCGTGGTCCCATCCACAGGGAGATAAACAGAGCGGTCAGCAGGCTGACAATGGCGCGAAACGTCAGATAGGAAAAGACGTTAAAGCCGGAATAATATTTGACCAAATGTTCGGCCAGCCACACTAGCATGCTTGTTTCTCCTGTAATGCGCGAACCACCTCTTCCATGGCCGCACTACGTGAACCTTTCACCAAAATGGTTAATATTGAATGTTCCGCAATCAGCGCTTTCAAACGCGCAACCACGGCCTGTTTATCGGTAAAATGTTCACCAACTTCTGATGCGCTACTGAGCGTTTTGCTTAATGCTCCCACGCTCAGTACACGGTCGATACCTGCGGCTTTAGCTGCCTCGCCTACCTGACGATGGCAAGCTTCAGCTTCCTCGCCCAGCTCGCCCATATCGCCAACCACCATGACACGGTAGCCCGGCATCTCTGACAACACCTGCGCCGCCGCAGTCATCGAACCCACGTTAGCGTTGTAGCTGTCGTCCAGCAGGAGTTGGTTCTCTGCAAGCTGGATAGGGAACAGGCGACCCGGAACGGCTTTCAGCTCCGACAGGCCCGCTTTGACCGCTTCAAGCGTCGCGCCAACGGCCATCGCCAGCGCGGTCGCCGCCAGCGAGTTAGCAATGTTATGGCGTCCTGGCAGCGGCAACACAACGTCTACATCGCCCTGCGGCGTGCGCAACGTGAACTCCGTGCCGTGGGCAGTAATATGGATATTCGTTGCGGTAAAATCGCTCCCGGCCGCATTCGGGGAAAAACGCCAGGTTTTTCGATCGCCAACGATCGTCTTCCAGTTCAGCCAGTCATTGTTATCTGCATTAAAGATGGCAATACCATTAGCCGCAAGGCCGGTAAAGATCTCTCCCTTCGCTTTCGCCACGCCGGCCAGCGAACCAAAACCTTCGAGATGTGCCGCAGCCAGGTTGTTGACCAACGCCGCTTCCGGGCGGGTCAACCCTACGGTCCAGGCAATTTCACCCTGATGGTTAGCACCCAGCTCGATAACGGCAAAATCATATTCCGGCGTCAGGCGCAGCAACGTCATCGGCACGCCGATGTCGTTATTCAGGTTTCCTGCGGTATAAAGCGTATTACCGCACTGGCGCAGAATCGATGCAGCCATTTCCTTCACCGAGGTTTTGCCTGAAGAGCCGGTCAATGCCACAACGCGAGTTGGCACCTGCTGGCGAACCCATGCGCCCAGCTCGCCAAAAGCAAGGCGGGTATCCGCAACCACCAGTTGTGGAACATCAATATCCAGCTTGCGGCTGACCAGTAATGCGCCAGCCCCGCCTTTAACCGCATCGGCGGCAAAGTTATGGGCGTCAAAACGCTCGCCTTTCAGCGCCACAAACAGGCAACCAGCGGTCAGCTTACGAGTGTCAGTCGTAACATCAATAATGTCCGCATCAGCGCCGTGCAGCTTGCCATTGAGAATGGACTCTAGTTGCTTCAGGGAGACGCGAATCATGCGACGACTCCCAACAGGCGAGCGGCCGTCACGCGATCGGAGTAATCGAGACGACGATTACCGACAATCTGATAATCCTCATGACCTTTACCAGCCACCAGGACCACGTCATTCTCTTTCGCCTGCATGATGGCGTTGGTTACCGCTTCAGCGCGCCCCAGCACCACGTGTACACGACCTGCGTCCAGCATTCCGGTCAGGATATCTTCGACGATAGCCTTCGGTTCTTCGGTGCGTGGGTTGTCATCGGTCACCACCACCACATCGGCGTATTGCTCAGCAATACCGCCCATGATTGGCCGTTTACCTTTATCGCGATCGCCGCCACAGCCAAACACACACCAAAGCTTGCCGGAGCAGTGCAGACGAGCAGCCTGCAGGGCTTTTTCCAGCGCATCCGGCGTGTGGGCATAATCCACTACCACGGTAGGTTTGCCAGCGACGCTGAACACTTCCATGCGGCCACAAACCGGCTGGAGGCGTGAACCGGTTTGAATTAATTCGTCGAGCGGGTAGCCCAACGCCAGCAGCGTTGCCAGAGCCAGCAGCAGGTTGCTAACGTTAAACGCCCCCATCAGGCGGCTTTCAATTTCACCTTCGCCCCACGATGAGCTGAAGCGGATAGTCGCCCCGCCGTCGTGATAAATCACTTCGTCAGCTTTCAGCCAGCGGCCATGTCTGCCCGGCTCGAGGTTATTTTGCATCGTGACGGCAACAGCATCCGGCAAACGCGCAAGCCAGCGATGGCCGACTTCATCATCGGCGTTAATGATCGCCTGACCACAGTCATGTTCGGAGAACAGCAGCCATTTGGCAGCTTCGTAGTTAGCCATATCACCATGATAATCAAGGTGATCGCGACTTAAATTAGTGAACACAGACGCGGCAAACTTCAGCGCCGCTACGCGATGTTGAACCAGGCCGTGAGATGAAACTTCCATCGCGCCAAAGGTTGCGCCTTGAGCCTTCAGGCTCGCCAATACGTGCTGTACGTCTACCGCAGAGCCCGTAGTATTTTCTGTCGGCACAACCTGCCCGAGCAGGCCGTTACCCACGGTACCCATCACGGCGCTGATTTCACCCAGCAATTGCGCCCATTGCGCCAACAGCTGAGTGGTTGTGGTTTTTCCGTTGGTACCGGTAACGCCGACCAGGCGTAACGCCTCAGAAGGCTGATGATAGAAACGACCGGCCAGCGCAGACAGCCGCTGGTGCAGCTGGCTAAGGTAAATGACCGGAACGCCATGCATCTCGCGGATTTCACCATCTTCAGCTTCACCGTCCGCTTCTGCGATCACGGCAGCCACACCCTGTGCTATCGCCTGTGGGATATAACGACGCCCGTCCGCCTGATGACCGACCACGGCCACAAAAAGATCGCCCGCAGCCGCCACGCGGCTGTCGAGTGTCATCTCTCGTAGCGCTCTCGCGGGTAGCCCAGCTACCCACGGAGCAAGAAGGTCATTCAAATTACGATCTGCCACCTGATGCCTCTTTCTGATTAATTACAAATTCGCTTTTTTCACCGGTTGCCAACGCATCCGGCTCGATGTTCATGGTGCGCAGCACGCCGCCCATAATGGCACCGAACACGGGTGCAGAGATGGCACCACCGTAATATTTACCGGCCTGTGGATCGTTGATCACCACTACCAGCGCAAAACGAGGATTGCTGGCTGGCGCAACGCCTGCGGTGTAAGCAATATATTTATTGATATATTTTCCATCCGGCCCGACTTTCTTCGCGGTACCGGTTTTAATGGCAATTCGATAGCCCTTAATTGCCGCCTTCACCCCACCGCCGCCGGGCAGCGCCACGCTTTCCATCATGTGGAGCACGGTACGAACGGTTGATTCGGCAAAGATGCGTTCGCCGGGAACCGGCGGATCAACTTTGGTGATCGACAGCGGGCGATAAATGCCATAGCTGCCAATCGTCGCGTAGACTCGCGCTAACTGTAACGGGGTTACCATTAGCCCGTAGCCGAAAGAGAAGGTGGCCCTCTCTATGTCAGACCACCGTTGTTTTTGAGGATATAAGCCACTGCGTTCCCCGACCAACCCCAAATTGGTCGCTTTTCCCAGTCCAAAACGAGAGTAAGTATCTACTAACGCTGAGGAGGGCATCGCTAACGCCAGTTTAGATACACCGACGTTACTCGACTTCTGTAGCACTCCGGTAAGAGTCAATTCGTTGTAGCGCCCAACATCTTTGATCTCATGACCATTGATGCGGAACGGCACGGTGTTAAGCACGGTATTTTCCTGTACCACGCCACGCTGCAGCGCGGTCATCACCACCATTGGCTTCACGGTGGAACCCGGTTCAAAAATGTCGGTAATGGCGCGGTTACGCATCACGTCTTTTGCCGTACCGGTCAGATTATTCGGGTTATAGGACGGGCTATTGGCCATCGCCAATACTTCACCGGTATTTACATCCACCAGCACGGCGCTGCCGGATTCCGCTTTGTTAAAAGCGACAGCGTTATTCAGCTCGCGATAAACCAGCGCTTGCAAACGCTCATCAATGCTCAAAGCCAGGTTATGAGCGGCCTGGCTGTCGGTAGAGGAAATGTCTTCGATAACGCGCCCGAAGCGGTCTTTACGCACAATGCGCTCCCCAGGCTGGCCGGTGAGCCATTTATCAAAGCTTTTTTCCACCCCCTCGATCCCTTCGCTATCGACGTTGGTAAAACCAATGAGGTGAGCGGTTACTTCGCCTGAGGGATAGTAGCGGCGAGATTCCTGCCGCAAATGAATACCCGGAAGTTTAAGCTTCTTGATGTAATCGCCGATATCCGGGTTAATCTGGCGAGCGAGATAAATAAACCGCCCACTTGGATTACTGTTCACGCGGGAAGAGAGCTGGTCGAGAGGCATTTTCAGCGCATCGGCTAACGCCTTCCAGCGGTTGTCCAGCGTCACACCGCCGGCATCGTGTAACTCTTTAGGATCGGCCCACACGGCATTTACCGGCACGCTAACCGCCAACGGGCGGCCGGCGCGATCGCTTATCATGCCGCGTGAAGTAGAAACTTCCTGTACGCGCAGGGAGCGCATATCACCCTGGCGCACCAGCATGTCCGGACTGATGATTTGCAGCCAAGCCACACGGCCCAGCAGGAAAGTTAACGCCAACAGAATGCAACCGCAGAGCAACGCAAAACGCCAACTGACAAAGTTGGCCTGTTCTTCCTGACGTTTTGGTTTAAGCGTTTTTGCCGCTGCTCTCATCTGTCGCATTATTCCTTATTGCTGAACTACGATGTTTTCCTGCGATGGATCGACATGCTGCAACTGCAGCTTTTCCGTCGCGATCCGCTCCACCCGGCTATGATCGCCGAGCGCGTTTTCTTCAAGAATCAGGTTGCGCCATTCAATATCCAGCGCGTCACGTTCGAGTACCATCTGCTCACGTTGCGCGGTCAGCAGGCGGGTGTGGTGCGCCGTGGTTACCACAGAAACGGCGGTGATAATAATCGCGGTGAACAAACAAAGTGCCAGTTTCCCGTGGCGCAAAAGATCGCCGCCGATCACGCCGGGTAGAGCATGGCGCTCATTACTACCGAGCTGCGTGACTCTGCTAAGGGTTTCTGTCACTCGGTTGATCATGCGTTAGTCCTCTCTGCAATACGCAAAACAGAACTACGGGCGCGCGGGTTTTCCGCGACTTCTTCTTCACCAGGCATCATTTTGCCGAGCGCTTTAAGCTGGCGACCGCCCAGCTTATTCAGCTGCATTTCCGTCATAGGTATTCCTGCCGGAACCTGTGGACCACGACTCTTTTCACGCATAAAACGCTTAACGATGCGATCTTCCAGAGAATGGAAGCTAATGATCGATAAACGACCGCCAACCGCCAATGCTTCCAACGAGCCGTTTAACGCTTTTTCAATTTCATCCAGTTCGCTGTTGATCCAGATACGAATAGCCTGGAACGTACGGGTGGCCGGGTGTTTAAATTTATCTTTTACCGGCATAGCGGCAGATACGACCGCCGCCAGCTCTTTGGTACGCGTCATCGGCTCTTCGCGGTTACGCTCAACGATGGCGCGTGCAATGCGCTTACCAAAGCGTTCTTCACCGAAGGTTTTAATAACCCAGGCAATATCGGCTTCTTCAGCGGTCATTAACCATTGCGCTGCGGATTGGCCACGCGTTGGATCCATACGCATATCCAGCGGTCCATCCCGCATAAACGAAAAACCGCGTTCCGCGTCATCCAACTGAGGCGAAGAAACGCCAAGATCCAACAAGATACCGTCGATCTTACCGTCCAGTTCACGCTCGCGTGCATAATCTGCCAGCGCAGAGAATGGGCCATGAATGATGGAGAAGCGTGGATCATCAATAGCAGCAGCTGCGGCAATCGCCTGCGGGTCGCGATCGATCGCCAACAAACGCCCCTGCTCCCCAAGCTGGGAAAGAATCAGGCGAGAGTGGCCACCGCGACCAAAAGTGCCATCAATGTAGATGCCGTCAGGACGAATATTCAGGCCGTTAACAGCCTCATCCAGCAGCACCGTTGTGTGTTTAAAATTTTCCATCATGTCTAAAGTGACAAGTCCTGCAGACGATCCGACAAGGTGTTAGTCGAACCCTGCTCAGCGTCGATATCTTCCCTGACCTGTTGATGCCAGGTCGTTTCATCCCACAGCTCAAACTTATTGAACTGCCCGACCAGCATTACTTCTTTGGTAAGCCCGGCGTGCTGACGTAAAACGGGTGCCAGCAGCAAACGCCCGGCGCTGTCCATCTGACATTCACTGGCATGCCCCAATAACAGCCGCTGCACGCGGCGCTCTGCGGGGTTCATGCTCGACAGACGGGCAAGCTTTTGTTCAATGATTTCCCACTCGGGAACGGTATAAAGCAGCAGGCAGGGGTGATGGATGTCGATGGTACAAACCATCTGACCTTCGGAGGTTTCGATCAGCTTTTCCCGGTAACGGGTAGGTACGGCGAGCCGCCCCTTGCTGTCGAGATTGACTAACGTTGCCCCACGGAACATGCCAGCCTCACCCTTTAATGACCCATTTCACCACTTTAACCCACAAATTCCCACATAAAGGAGTTTACGGAGGGGAGGAAAACCTTGTCAAGCCAGCCAGGCCGCTTACAGGAATAAATTCCCGCGCCTAAGCGATTGATAAATGGCTGGCGTGAAAAAGCCCGCATTAGCGAGGCAAAAATTAACGTTATGAATATTTGAAAGAAAAAGACCAATAAACATCAACAGCGTTAAAACGACTGAATACTTGTTCTGGAAAATATTAAGTACGCAGTTTGCGACGCGGTCGGCATTTTAAGGTATTTCTGTGCGGGTTAACAGCGCCAGATGCCCGTCTGGCGCTGGCTTAGGGTCCGGAAGAAACAAAGAGAAGCCGCGAATGATTAATAATCCAACATTTCTTATCTGCTGGTGTGTAACAAAATAATACAGAGAAGAAATTTATTTAGCGATGGTGGGTTTTTTGCCAGATTTTTCCCGCGTAATTAATTGCCTTAAAAAATAAGGGTAAATATACGGGAAAAATCTCAATTAACTTTAAGCGTCTAAGTATGCTCGCTTAGTCAGTAACGACTTAAGCTGCCGCGACGATAAAGGTTCCTGCGGATTCGGGTTAACCCGGGCTTAGGCTTGCGCGGTTCGTCGAGGCTTGCAAGAACCAGCTCAAGCACTCGCTCCGCCACATCACGATGACGCTGCGCCACCGCCAGTACCGGGCATTGCAAGAAATCTAACAGCTCGTTGTCACCAAAGGTTGCGATTGCCAGCTCTGAAGGTAACCGCCCCTGGCGACGCAACGTTACGTCCATGACACCCTGCAGTAACGCGAAGGAGGTCGTGTACAGCGCATCCGGCATTTCATGTGTTTCCAGCCATTTTTCAAAAAGCTGAGCGGCAGCTTCACGCTCATAGCTGTTGGCGTAGAGATAATTAACGGTGCGAGGATCATCTTTCCAGGCAGTGCGGAATCCTTGTTCGCGCAGGAAGCTGACGGACAGCTCGGGTAACGCACCGAGGTAAAGGATATTTTCACCCGGGAATTTCCGCAGTTCTTCAGCCAGCATTTCTGCGTCGTCCTGATCGGCACCGACAACGCTGGTGAAATGTTCACGGTCTAACGCACGATCGAGCGCAATAATCGGGAACGAATCGTTTGCCCAACGCTGATAAAAGGGATGTTCCGGCGGTAAGGAAGTAGACACTATAATGGCATCAACCTGCCGCTGCAGAAGATGTTCAATACAGCGCATTTCGTTGTCAGGCTGATCCTCAGAACAAGCAATCAGAAGCTGGTAGCCGCGCTGCCGGGCCTGACGTTCAAGGTAATTTGCTATACGGGTGTAGCTGGTGTTTTCCAGGTCAGGGATCACCAGCCCAATAGAACGCGTGCGTCCTGCGCGTAGCCCTGCGGCCACCGCATTCGGGTGGTAGTTATGCTCGCGTACCACCGCCATAACTTTCTCAACGGTTTTATCGCTAACGCGATACTGTTTTGCTTTTCCGTTGATGACGTAGCTCGCCGTGGTGCGAGACACTCCCGCCAGGCGCGCGATTTCATCCAATTTCACTGTAGCCCCTTACTCTCCAGGTGATCCATAACCATACCCTGGCCATGGTTAACAACATTAACATCTAAGCGCAGAATAATAACTCCGGCAACCGCTTTTGCGGGGAGTTGTTTCCTTAATTGCAAAAAAAAGCCCGGCAGTGTTTACCGGGCGTGTGAATTAGATCACATTCATGGCTAGCGCATAATCTTATCACCGCGCGAAACGCCAACAATCCCTGAGCGCGCGACTTCGACTATTTTCGCGACGTCACGGATGGTATCAAGGAATGCGTTGAGTTTATCGCTGGTCCCTGCGAGCTGAACGGTATAGAGCGTTGGCGTTACGTCGATTATTTGCCCGCGGAAAATCTCCGCGCTACGTTTCACCTCTTCACGCCCGTATCCGCTGGCCTGCACTTTCACCAGCATAATTTCACGCTCGACGTACGCCCCCTGCCCCAGCTCGCTTACGCGCAATACATCCACCAGCTTATGCAGCTGCTTCTCAATCTGCTCCAGCACCTTCTCATCACCAACAGTCTGAATGGTCATGCGGGAAAGCGTTGGGTCATCCGTTGGGGCAACGGTAAGGCTTTCAATGTTGTAGCCACGCTGGGAGAACAGGCCAATGACTCGGGACAGCGCGCCCGATTCATTTTCCAGTAAGACTGATAATATCCGGCGCATAATCAAGTTCTCTCCGTTTTGCTTAGCCACATTTCATCCATTCCGCCGCCGCGAATCTGCATCGGATAAACGTGTTCAGTACCATCAACCGTGACATCAACAAACACCAGGCGGCCACCGCGTACGGTTTCCAGCGCCAATGCAAGTTTACTTTCCAGTTCCTCTGGCTTCGTGATGCTGATTCCCACATGGCCATAAGCCTCTGCCAGACGAACAAAGTCCGGCAATGACTCCATGTAAGATTGCGAGTGGCGGCCTGAGTAAATCATATCCTGCCACTGCTTCACCATGCCGAGATAACGGTTATTAAGGTTAAGTACCAGCACTGACAGGCCATACTGCAGCGCGGTGGAAAGCTCCTGAATATTCATCTGAATACTGCCATCACCGGTGACGCAAATTACCGTCTCATCCGGTAATGCCATCTTCACACCAAGCGCCGCTGGAAGACCAAAACCCATCGTGCCAAGCCCACCGGAGTTTATCCAACGGCGTGGCTTATCAAACGGATAGTAGAGCGCGGCAAACATCTGATGCTGACCCACATCGGAAGTCACATACGCATCACCGTTCGTCAGCCGATAAGCGGCTTCAATCACCGCCTGTGGCTTGATCGCCGCGCTGCTGCGATCAAATTCAAGGCAATGGCGGGCACGCCATTGCTCAATGTGTTGCCACCAGTCCCGGATCTCATCACCTGATTGCTGCGCGTCTTCCTGAACAAGCAGCTCCAGCATTTGAGTCAGGACCTGATGCGCATCACCCACAATCGGAATATCCGCTGCGACAGTTTTGGATATAGAGGTCGGATCGATATCAATGTGCAGCACAGTAGCGTTTGGGCAATACTTCGCGAGGTTGTTGGTAGTACGGTCATCAAAGCGTACGCCGACGGCAAAAATAACGTCGGAATGATGCATCGTCATATTCGCTTCGTAGGTGCCATGCATGCCAAGCATACCGAGGGCCTGACGATGCGTAGCCGGGAATGCCCCCAACCCCATTAATGAAGAGACGACCGGAATATTGAGCTTCTCTGCGAGAGCCCGCAGTTCAGCGTGGCACGCCGAGTTGATAGCGCCCCCGCCAACGTACATCACCGGCTTTTTAGCCGCCATCAGGGTTTGCAATGCGCGCTTGATTTGCCCTTTATGTCCCTGAGTCGTTGGGTTGTAAGAACGCATACTAACGGCTTCTGGCCAGGCATACGGCAGCTTGTTCAGCGGACTCATGATATCTTTTGGCAAATCGACAACAACGGGCCCTGGACGGCCACTGGAGGCAAGCCAGAAGGCTTTTTTGATGATCCCCGGAATGTCTTCAACTTGCTTTACCAGGAAGCTGTGCTTAACGACAGGACGGGAGATACCGACCATATCGCACTCCTGAAAGGCATCATAGCCAATCAAAGATGTTGCAACCTGCCCGGATAGCACCACCATAGGAATAGAGTCCATGTAGGCGGTTGCGATGCCGGTAATGGCATTTGTAGCACCAGGACCTGAAGTCACCAGCACAACGCCCGTCTCACCCGTAGCACGAGCAAGACCGTCCGCCATATGCACTGCGGCCTGCTCGTGGCGCACCAGCACATGATCAATCCCACCCATAGTATGAAGCGCGTCGTAAATATCGAGAACCGCACCTCCCGGGTAGCCGAATACCTGCTTAACGCCCTGATCGATTAACGATCGGACGACCATCTCGGCTCCTGACAACATCTCCATGGTTTTGCCTCCAGGCTCACGTTTGCGACCGCACGCAGAAGTCATTTCCGCGCCGTCATTTCGACAGGTTGTGTCTCTGCCTGTATCGTTTTTATAGGTTTAGCGCATTAACATAACCGCTCAAAATGAGTCAGGCAATTCTCCGCCGGGGCAACCCGGCGGTAAGAATTTCCCCTCTCAGCTAAAAAAGCCGCACATCACGGAGCTATCAACTGAATATAGAGGGTGGTTATTTACGAATATGTCAAAGATGCAGATAAATACAGCGCGTTATGCATTAATTTAGCATTGTGACGCTGTCAGGAAGGGAAGATCAGAAAATGCTAAAGTACAAAACACTGCCTTTTATGATAAAAATAGAAAAATCGGGCTGTTTAAGCCCGTAAGTAAAAAATGATGTATGTTTATCTGCCGCAGCTTTTCGCTATCAGATCCTGCATCCATAAATGTCCCTTGTCCTGTCCTGACGAACCATGCCACGACAGGTAACAGGTGCGGTTATTTTTAACAAAAGGCAACGGGAAAATTTTAAGTTTCAAACTATTAGTTACGCTTTCTACCAGCCAGCGTGGAGCAACTGCGACCAGCTGCGTCTTTGAAATAACATTCAATACACAGGTAATCGCTGCCCCCTGATAGGTAATCGATTTTTGTTTTTCTACCGTGTCATACCAGGGGGAACTAAATGAGCAATAACATTCCCGGGAAACTACGGCGTGCCGTTGATTATAAAAATCGTTCACGCTCAGTTGCGAATAAAATCCCGGATGTTCCTCTCCGGTGACTAATACCATTTCATCTTCAAACAGGGGTATTCTCTTATACCCAGGGCGGGCTATTTCTTCATAGCACACCAAAAAATCGACCTCCTGATGCCGCAGCTGTTGCTCAATATCCTCGCTAAAAGAGGATTTAAAGGCTAACTGAATATGGGGAGCGGCATATTTAACGCCATCAAAAATTCGCGGCATTATCTTGCTATCCAGCGGGCTGGCAACACAAAGCGTAAACAGCCGTACGCTGCTCAGTGGATCAAAACCGGCTCCGGGTAGTTCATTCTGTACCATTTGCAGAGCATTGCGAACCACGGCGCAGAGCTGAAGCGCCCTTCCTGTTGGCTGAATACCGCGCCCATAACGAACAAACAACTCATCATTGAAGGTAGTTTTTAATCGAGAAACAGCATTACTGACCGCAGGTTGAGACATTCCCAGCAGCCTGGCGGCCCCGGTAATACTCCGCGCTTTCATGACAGTATCAAAAACCGTCAGGAGATTTAAGTCAACTTCACGTAACCGCGGTGTTATTGTCTCCAGAGACTCCGGGGCCTCAATAATTTCATCATCCATTTTTTACTCCAGCAATGAATTGGGTTCCATTCCGCAACGCATAAATTGGAATTTCCATTATTTACACTCATCTGATTCGCCACATTCATGCCGAATATTCTTATGAATACCCCCTAATAAAAAACATCGAAGGTGCATATCGCAAAGACGCCCCTTTAATAAAATTAAGGGGATAAAAGCGCATGACGAATAGCAAACGAATCAGGTAAGGAACAATACATGAGTTTTATTATATTCATACAATGCATTATCAAAAACAGCGCATAATCAGACAATGTCACACCTTTTATAATAATTTGGTATATTTTAAGAAAATTCTCTTTTCTGGTTTTTTCCACTGCATCTACCGCACGCATAAAACCCTTCAGGTTGGACATCTGACAGGTTAAGGGTTGACACCTGCGGTGAGATCAAGTACCAATTAATACATCACAAAATTGCACAGGGTTTGAAACATGAATCGCACCTTCCGCCTACCAGGTCTACTACTAAACGCAGCTTATTTGCGCGGTAGACTGGTGGGCGACAATCAGCGTTGATTCAAGCCTTCAGACAGAAAAAACCCGCGCCAATGCGCGGGTTTTTTTATGCTCGTAGCGAAGGCGCCCAGACAGATAAAGGACCTAACCATGAGCCAGCAAGTCATTATTTTTGATACCACATTGCGCGACGGCGAACAGGCTTTGCAGGCAAGCCTGAGCGTGAAAGAGAAGCTGCAAATAGCTATGGCGCTGGAACGTATGGGCGTGGACGTCATGGAGGTCGGCTTTCCTGTTTCCTCCCCCGGCGATTTCGAATCGGTGCAGACCATTGCCCGCAATATCAAAAACAGTCGCGTTTGTGGTTTAGCTCGCTGTGTCGAAAAAGACATTGATGTTGCCGCTGAATCGCTGAAAGTTGCCGAAGCCTTCCGTATTCATACCTTCATTGCTACTTCACCCATGCACATCGCGACCAAGTTACGCAGCACGCTGGATGAAGTGATTGAACGTGCAATCTACATGGTCAAGCGCGCCCGCAACTATACCGATGACGTTGAATTTTCCTGTGAAGATGCAGGGCGTACACCGATAGCCGACCTGGCGCGCGTGGTAGAAGCCGCAATCAGCGCCGGGGCCACGACCATCAATATTCCCGATACCGTCGGCTACACCATGCCGTTTGAGTTTGCCAACATCATCACCGGCCTGTACGAACGCGTGCCAAATATCGACAAAGCCATCATTTCCGTCCATACCCATGACGATTTAGGCCTGGCCGTAGGTAACGCCATTGCCGCGGTACACGCCGGGGCTCGCCAGGTTGAAGGCGCGATGAACGGTATCGGTGAACGTGCCGGTAACTGCTCGCTGGAAGAAGTCATCATGTCCATTAAGGTACGTAAGGACATCATGAACCTGCATACCAATATCAACCATCAGGAAATCTGGCGCACCAGCCAGATGGTCAGTCAGATTTGCAATATGCCGGTTCCTGCCAACAAAGCGATCGTTGGTACCGGTGCCTTCGCCCACTCCTCCGGTATCCACCAGGACGGCGTGCTGAAAAATCGCGAAAACTACGAAATCATGACCCCGGAATCCATCGGTCTGAACCAGGTACAGCTGAACCTGACTTCACGCTCCGGCCGTGCTGCCGTGAAGCACCGCATGGATGAGATGGGCTACAAAGAAGCCGATTACAACCTGGATAATCTGTATGACGCCTTCCTGAAGCTGGCGGACAAAAAAGGCCAGGTCTTCGACTACGACCTGGAAGCATTGGCCTTTATCAACAAACAACAGGAAGAGCCAGAGCACTTCAGCCTGGATTATTTCAGCGTGCAGTCTGCCTCTAACGGCATTGCTACCGCCTCCGTGAAGCTGGTTTGTGGCGAAGAGATTAAAGCCGAAGCGGCAAACGGCAACGGCCCGGTCGATGCTGTTTATCAGGCGATTAACCGCATCACCGATTACAACATTGAACTGGTGAAATACAGCCTGAGCGCCAAAGGCCAGGGCAAAGATGCGCTGGGCCAGGTCGATATCGTGGTGGATTACAACGGCCGCCGCTTCCACGGCGTGGGTCTGACAACCGACATTGTCGAATCCTCTGCTAAAGCGATGGTGCACGTGCTGAACAACATCTGGCGCGCCGGTGAAGTCGAAAAAGAATTGCAACGTAAAGCTCAACATCAAAATAAAGAACAAAATCAGGAAACCGTGTAATGTCGAAAAATTACCATATTGCAGTTTTACCGGGCGACGGTATTGGCCCGGAAGTCATGGCTCAGGCCTTGAAAGTACTGGATGCCGTTCGCAACCGTTTTGATATACGCATCAGCACCAGCACCTATGATGTAGGCGGTGCCGCGATCGATCGTCACGGCAGCCCGCTGCCGCAGGCGACGGTCGAAGGTTGCGAACAGGCTGATGCTATCCTGTTCGGCTCGGTGGGCGGCCCTAAGTGGGAACATTTGCCACCGGCGGAACAACCCGAGCGCGGCGCACTGCTGCCGCTGCGTAAACACTTTAAATTGTTCAGCAACCTGCGTCCTGCCCGCCTGTACCAGGGCCTGGAAGCGTTTTGTCCACTGCGTGCCGACATTGCGGCAAACGGCTTCGACATCCTGTGCGTTCGTGAATTGACCGGTGGTATCTACTTCGGGCAGCCTAAAGGTCGCGAAGGCAGCGGCATGCATGAGAAAGCCTACGATACCGAGGTTTATCACCGCTTCGAAATCGAACGTATCGCACGTATCGCTTTTGAATCCGCACGCAAGCGCCGCAATAAAGTGACGTCTATCGATAAAGCAAACGTGCTGCAAACGTCGCTGTTATGGCGTGAAATCGTCAACGAAATCGCCAAAGAATACCCTGATGTGTCGCTGTCCCACATGTATATCGACAACGCCACCATGCAGTTAATTAAAGATCCTTCTCAGTTCGACGTGCTGCTGTGCTCCAACCTGTTCGGCGACATTCTGTCCGATGAATGTGCCATGATAACCGGTTCTATGGGCATGCTGCCTTCCGCCAGCCTCAACGAACTGGGCTTTGGCCTGTATGAACCTGCGGGCGGCTCCGCACCTGATATTGCGGGCAAAAATATCGCCAATCCTATCGCGCAGATCCTGTCGCTGGCGCTGCTGCTGCGCTACAGCCTGGATGCCGAAGAAGCCGCTCAGGCTATCGAAAGCGCCATCAATCGCGCATTAGAAGAAGGCCATCGCACCGGTGATTTAGCCCGCGAAGGCAATGCAATCAGCACTGACGAAATGGGCGATATCATTGCTCGTTACGTGGCTCAGGGGAAATAATCATGGCGAAGACCTTATACCAGAAGTTGTACGACGCCCACGTCGTGTATGAAGCACCGGAAGAGACGCCGTTGCTGTATATCGACCGCCACCTGGTGCATGAAGTGACTTCTCCACAGGCGTTTGACGGCCTGCGCGCCCATGGCCGCCCCGTTCGCCAGCCGGGAAAAACCTTCGCCACGATGGATCACAACGTTTCCACCCAGACCAAGGATATCAACGCGTCTGGCGAAATGGCGCGCATCCAGATGCAGGAACTGATGAAGAACTGCAAAGAGTTTGGCGTTGAGCTCTACGATCTGAACCACCCTTTCCAGGGCATCGTTCACGTGATGGGGCCTGAGCAAGGGATTACCCTGCCTGGCATGACCATCGTGTGTGGCGACTCCCACACCGCAACCCACGGCGCGTTTGGCGCACTGGCTTTCGGTATCGGCACGTCAGAAGTTGAACACGTTCTGGCGACGCAGACCCTGAAGCAGGGTCGCGCGAAGACCATGAAAATTGAAGTAAAAGGCAAAGCGGCTCCGGGTATCACCGCGAAAGATATCGTGCTGGCGATCATCGGCAAAACAGGCAGCGCCGGCGGCACCGGCCACGTTGTTGAGTTTTGCGGCGATGCTATCCGTGCGCTGAGCATGGAAGGCCGCATGACGCTGTGCAACATGGCTATCGAAATGGGGGCGAAAGCCGGGATTGTCGCGCCGGATGAAACCACCTTCGAATATGTTAAAGGCCGCCTGCATGCGCCAAAAGGTAAAAGCTGGGATGAAGCCGTCGAATACTGGAAAACCTTCAGCACCGACGAAGGCGCAAAGTTCGACACCATCGTCACGTTAGACGCTGCCGACATTGCTCCTCAGGTCACCTGGGGCACTAACCCCGGCCAGGTTATTTCCGTTACCGACAATATCCCGAATCCAGAATCTTTCAGCGACCCGGTTGAGCGAGCCTCCGCGGAGAAAGCGCTGGCTTATATGGGCCTGAAGCCGGGTATTCCGCTGACCCAAGTGGCTATCGATAAAGTCTTTATCGGCTCCTGTACCAACTCACGCATCGAAGACCTGCGTGCTGCCGCAGAAATCGCCAAAGGCCGTAAAGTCGCCCCAGGCGTGCTGGCGATGGTTGTACCGGGCTCCGGTCCGGTAAAAGCTCAGGCCGAGTCAGAAGGGCTGGATAAGATCTTTATTGAAGCCGGTTTTGAATGGCGCCTGCCGGGTTGCTCAATGTGCCTGGCAATGAACAACGACCGCCTGAATCCGGGCGAACGCTGTGCCTCCACCAGCAACCGTAACTTCGAAGGCCGTCAGGGCCGCGGGGGGCGCACCCATCTGGTCAGCCCTGCAATGGCCGCCGCTGCCGCTGTGGCCGGTCATTTTGCCGATATTCGTACACTGAAATAAGAGGAACTACCATGGCAGAGAAATTTATCCAACATACCGGCCTGGTCGTTCCGCTGGACGCGGCGAACGTCGATACCGATGCCATTATCCCGAAGCAGTTTTTGCAGAAGGTCACCCGCACCGGTTTTGGCGCTCACCTGTTTAACGACTGGCGTTTTCTGGACGATGCCGGGCAGCAGCCTAACCCGGAGTTCGTTCTGAACTACCCGGAATTTAAAGGCGCTTCTATCCTGCTGGCGCGTGAAAACTTCGGCTGCGGCTCTTCCCGTGAGCACGCGCCGTGGGCACTGACCGATTACGGCTTCAAAGTGGTGATTGCGCCAAGCTTCGCCGATATCTTCTACGGCAACTCGTTTAACAACCAGCTGCTGCCGGTCATTCTGAGCGACGAACAGGTGGACGAGCTGTTTAAGCTGGTCGAAGCCCAGCCGGGCATTAAGTTTGTCGTCGACCTGGAGGCCCAAACGGTTCAGGCGGGTGAGAAAAGCTATTCGTTCGCGCTCGACAGCTTCCGCCGTCACTGCATGCTGAACGGCCTGGACAGTATTGGCCTGACGCTGCAGCACGAAGCCGCTATTTCCAGCTACGAGAAAAAGCTGCCTGCATTTATGCAGTAATCTGTTTTCCCCTCTCCCACGCGGGAGAGGGGAAGCCATCAGACGTTCTTAACCCGGCTAGTGAGGAACAAGGCGACAACCGCCAGCGCTGCCATTAGCCAGTACACGGAATAGTGGCCAAAACCTTCCGCCAGCGCCCCCTGCAGTACGCCGGCTAAAATCACACCCGTTGAAATGCTGTTGGTGAACAGCGTTGTCGCAGAGCCCGGCCTTCCCGGCATCAAATCCTGGAACCACAGCATACCAATCCCGGCAATAATCCCGATAAACACCGCGTTAAACAGCTGCAATACCACCAGCGCCGTTTTAGAGTGGAACAGAATCAGTCCGGCATAGAACAGCACGCCCGCAGCCACCGCCGCCACCATCATGTTCCGTTTCCCAAAGCGCTTCACGTAGTAACCCGCCAGGATCATCGCGGGGATCTCGAGCCCGGCAGCCGTCCCCATTAACAGACCTGCCAGCTCATCCGGCAGCCCGAGATCCTGGCTTATCCATAGCGGCATATCGATGATGTACATGGTGTTGCAGGTCCACATCAGCATTGAGGCGATAAACAGCATCCGCACGTTGCTGTCTTTCCAACCGCTGACCTCCGTTATCGCCACCTCTGCGGAGGGCTCGGCTCGGGCGACCGAAGGCAGCGCAAACACAATAAGCAGCAGCGAGATGACAAAGATCCCGGCAGCAATAAGAAACATGGTAGTGAAGCCATACTTTAGCGCCAGCATAAAGGAAAGCGGCGGCCCGATAACCCAGGCAAGGGAGAGCTGCGCACGCATGATCGAGCTGAACATCACCACTTCACGAGCGGAACGATCGGCATATTCCCGCGCCAGGGCAAAAATCTGCGGCATAGCGGTATTGGCGATGGAGGCAAACATCACGCCGAGCGTAATCAGCGTCAGATAATGCCGGTTGAAGGCAAAAAGAACGCTGTTTGCCACCGCCATCGCGCAGCAAACCATAATCAGTTTGCGACGATCTCCCCGGCTATCCGATCTTTTTGCCAGCAGCAGGCTTACGGCGATCCCGGCAATCGCATTAACGGTATAGAACAGACCAACCCAGAAGGGCCGAACTTCAACTTCGCGGGTTAAAAAGAGGCTGAGCGTCGGGGCCTGCAGCGCACCGGCCACGCCAATCATAAAAGACACGGCCATAAAGGCGGCATAAACGGGGTTAAAACGACGTGCGCGGGTCAAAAACCAGAGCATGAGCTGTCCTTAAAAGGAGGGTGTAGTCAGAGGTATTCGCTAAATGCGTAAAGATTAAACGAAAAAAGCCAGCAGTAAACAGCTGCTGGCGTGGTAAAAGCACCAATACTCAGTCACACATGAGTCGGCGTGTTGGCGTTCTCGGGCATCGGGGTTGTAACCTCCCACTGCATCAAGTCTTCGAGCATCCTTAGTCTTTGTTCCACCGTCAGGCGAGCCAGCCATCCAGAACAAACAAACTGCGTTGCGGCAAAGTACTGTTGGAAAAACCTCGCAGGTGATGACCGCTTCATAAACACCTCCTCGCTTCATCGCTGATGATTATTGACGTAATATAGGGAAAGTTAAATTGATGAGTTTCCGCCGGGAGTTCCTCTTTTATGTCCTCATCTCGTCTGCAACAACAGTTCATCCGTCTGTGGCAATGCTGCGAAGGCAAGCCCCAGGAAACCACGCTCAATGATTTAGCGGATTTGCTCAACTGCTCCCGCCGTCATATGCGGACACTGCTTAACGCCATGCAGGAAAAGGGCTGGCTAAGCTGGCAGGCAGAAGCCGGCAGGGGCAAGCGCTCGCAGCTCACCTTCCTGTATACCGGGCTGGCGCTCCAGCAGCAGCGGGCGGAAGATCTTCTGGAACAGGATCGAATCGATCAACTGGTGCAGATCGTCGGCGACAAGGCCGCGGTGCGGCAGATGCTTATCTCTCATTTAGGGCGTAGCTTCCGTCAGGGCCGACATATCCTTCGCGTCCTTTACTATCGCCCGCTGCTGAATCTGCTGCCCGGTTCGGCGCTCAGGCGCTCCGAAACCCACATTGCCCGCCAGATTTTCAGCGGCCTGACGCGGATAAATGAGGAAAATGGGGAACTGGAAGCGGATATTGCCCATCACTGGCAGCAAATTTCCCCTTTACGCTGGCGTTTCTTCCTCCGCCCCGGCATTCATTTCCATCACGGCCGTGAGCTGGACATGCTGGATATCATCTCTTCCCTGCAGCGCATCAACACCCTGCCGCTGTTTGCCCACATCACGCAGATAACCTCGCCGACGACCTGGACGCTGGATATTCACCTCAGCCAGCCGGATGACTGGTTGCCGTGGCTATTGGGCAGCGTGAACGCCATGATCCTGCCGCGTGAATGGACAACGATGCCCGATTTTGCCAGCCAGCCGGTCGGCACCGGGCCTTATTCCGTCGCTCGCAACAATCGAAACCAGTTAAAAATCCATGCTTTTGATGATTATTTCGGTTTCCGGGCGTTGATCGACGAAGTTAATTTCTGGGTGTTACCTGAAGTCGGAGAAGAATCCAGCTGTGGCGTTCAGCTTCAGGGCATGCCGGACAGCGAAAAAGCCGTTGAAAGCCGCCCGGAAGAGGGCTGCTACTACCTGCTGTTTGATAGCCGCTCAACGCTCGGCGTTCACGAAGGCGTACGCCAGTGGATTGGCCATATTCTCTCGCCGGTCAACCTTATTTACCGCGCTGCCGAGCAGTATCAGCAGTACTGGTTCCCCGCCTACGGCCTTCTGCCACGTTGGCACCATTCGCGTCCGGGACCGCTTACCGCAAAGCCTGCCGGACTTGAGAGCATCACCCTTACCTACTATCGCGATCACGTAGAGCACCGCGTTATCAGCAATATCATGACCGAACTGCTGGCCGAGCAGGGCGTGAAGCTGATTGTTCAGGAGATAGATTACGCTGAGTGGCATCAGGGCGACGCCGAAAGTGATATCTGGCTGAACAGCGTGAACTTCACTATGCCGCTGGAATACTCCCTTTTCGCCCAGCTGTATGAAGTCCCGCTGATTCAAAAATGTATCCCAATCGACTGGCAGGGCGATGCCCGACGCTGGCACAGTAAAACGCTGGCATTGCCGGAATGGTGCAGGCAAATGCTGGAACGTAACGACGTTATCCCGTTGATTCACCATTGGTTACGCATTGAGGGGCAGCGCAGCATGCGCGGTGTGCGCATGAACACGCTGGGCTGGTTTGATTTTAAATCGGCCTGGTTTGCCCCGCCTGGCCCATAACGTTTTCGTAACACAGCTTTCGTAATTCCGGGGAAGTCAGTAGAATCCCCCCTGCTCAACGGGGTGCCAGGACAATTTGTCCGCGCTGAGATAATACCCGTCGAACCTGATCCGGATAACGCCGGCGAAGGGATTTGAGACACTCACTCAATTCCTTTGCCCCCTTTTACTGAGGTGCAAAGTGTTCAAAAAATTTCTGCCGCTGCTGGCGCTGGTTGCCACGCCCGTTTTCGCTAACCCCGTTTTAACTGTTTACACCTACGACTCGTTTGCCGCTGACTGGGGCCCTGGCCCGGCGGTGAAAAAAGCCTTTGAAGCCGACTGTCACTGCGAGCTGAAGTTCGTGGCGCTGGAAGACGGCGTTTCGCTGCTGAACCGCGTGCGCATGGAAGGCAAGAACAGCAAAGCAGACATCGTGCTGGGGCTGGATAACAACCTGCTGGATGCGGCCTCGCAAACCAAACTGTTTGCCCCTTCTAACGTCGAAACCAGCGCTTTGCAGGTGCCCGGCGGCTGGAAGAGCAACACCTTCGTTCCCTATGACTACGGCTACTTCGCTTTCGTTTACGACAAGAACAAGCTAAAAAACCCGCCGAAGAGTCTGAAAGAGCTGGTTGAAGGCGACCAGAAATGGAAGGTGATATACGAAGATCCACGCACCAGCACGCCGGGGCTTGGCCTGCTGCTGTGGATGCAAAAAGTCTACGGCGATAAAACCCCGGAAGCCTGGCAAAAGTTAGCGAAGAAAACCGTCACCGTCACCAAGGGCTGGAGCGAAGCTTACGGCCTGTTCCTGAAAGGCGAAGCCGATCTGGTTCTGAGCTACACTACGTCACCGGCCTACCACATCATCGAAGAGAAGAAGGATAACTACGCCGCAGCGGACTTCAACGAAGGGCATTATCTGCAGGTTGAAGTCGCGGGCCGGCTGGCGAACAGCAAGCAGCCAGAACTTGCCGAGAAGTTTATGAAGTTCATCACCACGCCAGGTTTCCAGAACACTATTGCTACCGGCAACTGGATGTATCCTGTGACCAACGTGGCGTTGCCTGCCGGCTTCGACGGGCTGGTAAAACCAAAAACCACGCTGGAATTTACGCCTCAGCAGGTGGCTGCCCAGCGCGCGGCATGGATTAACGAATGGCAACGCGCCGTCAGCCGCTAATTCCGGGCTGGCTATGTCCGGGGCTATTTGCCGCGACGCTTGTCGTGGCGGTAGCCCTGGCGGCTTTTCTGGCGCTGTGGCTTAACGCCCCGCAGACGGATGTCTTTGCTCTTTTGCAGGACAGCTACCTTTGGCACGTCCTGCGCTTCTCTTTCTGGCAGGCGTTCCTTTCCGCAGTACTCTCCGTTTTCCCGGCGATATTTTTAGCCCGGGCGCTGTACCGACGCCGTTTTCCTGGCCGAATGGCGCTGCTGCGGCTTTGCGCCATGACGCTGGTTCTGCCGGTGCTGGTTGCGGTATTCGGCATTCTCTCCGTTTACGGGCGTGAAGGCTGGCTGGCAACGCTAAGCGGCTGGCTTGGTCTGGAATGGCGTTTCTCCCCTTATGGGCTGCAGGGAATTTTGCTGGCGCACGTTTTCTTTAATATGCCGATGGCGACCCGCCTGCTGCTTCAGGCGCTGGATAACATCCCCACCGAGCAGCGCCAGCTGGCGGCCCAGCTGAATATGCAGGGCTGGCACTTTTTCCGCTTCGTCGAATGGCCCTGGCTACGCCGACAAATACTCCCGGTAGGCGCGCTAATTTTCATGCTTTGCTTCGCAAGCTTCGCCACCGTGCTGTCTCTGGGCGGCGGCCCCCAGGCAACCACCATCGAACTGGCTATCTTTCAGGCGCTAAGCTACGACTACGATCCGGCAAAAGCGGCGCTGCTAGCGCTACTACAAATGTTCTGCTGCCTGGGTCTGGTGCTGCTCAGCCAGAAGCTAAGCAAGGCGATACCTGTCGGCGTAAGTCAGCTTCAAGGCTGGCGCGATCCGCAGGATTCTCTGCGCAGAAAGATTTGTGATGCCCTGTTTATCCTTCTGGCCTTGCTTCTGCTGCTGCCACCACTGTTGGCGGTAATGGTGGACGGCATTAATAGCAGCATGGGCAACGTACTGCAGCAGGCCGCACTGTGGAACGCGCTTTGGACTTCGCTGCGCATTGCCGTTGCAGCCGGGCTGATTAGCGTGACGCTAACCCTGATGCTGCTTTGGAGCTCGCGCGAGCTTCGTTTGCGTAACCGTATTTTCGCCGGACAGGCCATTGAACTTAGCGGTATGTTGATTCTGGCGATGCCGGGAATCGTCCTCGCCACTGGCTTCTTCTTACTGCTAAACAATACCGTGGGCCTGCCGCAATCCGCCGATGGCATTGTGATTTTTACCAACGCCCTGATGGCGATCCCTTACGCCCTGAAGGTGCTGGAAAACCCGATGCGCGACGTCGCCGAGCGCTACGCTCAGCTTTGCCAGTCGCTGGACATCCGTGGCTTTAACCGCCTGCGATTCATCGAGTTAAAAGCCCTGAAACGCCCGATAGCACAGGCGCTGGCCTTTGCCTGCGTACTGTCGATTGGTGATTTCGGCGTGGTGGCGCTGTTCGGCAACGAAGACTTCCGTACACTGCCCTTCTGGCTATACCAGCAAATCGGCTCATACCGTAGCCAGGACGGTGCGGTTACGGCGCTGCTGCTCCTGCTGCTTTGCTTTATGCTGTTCACTCTGATTGAAAAACTTCCGGGACGTGATGCTAACTCTGACTGATGTAACCTGGCTGTACCAGCACTTACCCATGCGCTTTTCTCTGAAGATTACGGCGGGTGAGCGCGTGGCGATCCTTGGGCCGAGCGGGGCGGGGAAAAGTACGTTGTTGAGCCTGGCTGCTGGTTTTCTGCAGCCCGCGAGCGGCAGTATCGTCATAAACGGTCAGGATCACACCCGGACACCGCCTTCAGCTCGCCCGGTCTCCATGCTCTTTCAGGAAAATAATCTGTTTAGCCACCTGACGGTTCGGCAGAATATTGCCCTGGGGATGCACCCGGGGATGAAGCTCAATGAGATTCAAAAGCAGCGGCTGCTGGAGATAACTGAACGCGTAGGGATGACGGAGATGCTGGATCGCCTGCCGTCTCAGCTTTCCGGTGGCCAGCGGCAGCGTGTTGCACTGGCTCGGTGCCTGGTGCGCAAGCAGCCGGTATTGTTGCTGGACGAGCCCTTCTCGGCACTCGATCCCGCGCTACGTAAGGAGATGCTGCAGCTGCTCGACGAACTGTGTCGGGAGCAGCACCTGACGCTGCTGATGGTATCGCACAGCATCGACGATGCCGCACGAATCGCCGGACGGAGCATAGTGGTAAAAGACGGGCGCATCGCGTGGGACGGCGACACGGCTACTCTGCTAAGCGGCGAGGCGAGCGCCTCGACGCTGCTGGGCATCGGCAATTAGTGCGATAGCACTTTCCACAAAATATCCCAGTAAACCGGCATCAACGGATGCTGAAGCAACGCGACGAAACTGGCGATACCGGCAGCCAGCATTAGCGGTGCCAGCCAGTTTAACCGCGACTGAGGCAGATAGCGGGTCAGGCGATCGGTACCACGTTTGCCGCTGCGGTACCAGCGCCAGCACAGCCATGCGGCCAGCCACAGCAACAACGCCACCGCCAGCAGCAGCCACTTAAAGCTGCCGCTCTGCATATCCGCCGGAATATCAATTGCGGCTCCAGCCAGGATCCCCGGCATAAAGTAGAGCGGTGGCCAGAGCAGGCACCCGATAATGTTCGGCGGTAAAAACTTAGCCAGCGGCAAATCCAGCATCCCGGCAACCATCGGAACCAGCGGGCGCGTAGGGCCGACAAAGCGCCCGATCAGGATAGTAAAGAGGCTGTGCTGATGCAGGGCATGCTCGGTTTTATCCAGCAGCGCCTTGTTCTTCTTCATAAACGACCAGCGGTGCAGCGGGCCTTTAAAACGCTGGCCCAGCCAGAATGAAACCCAGTCCCCTAACAGGCAACCAACGATTCCGGCCCCCCAGGCGTAGTAGAAATTAACCTGCCCCCCACCGATAAGCGCGCCGAGTCCAGCCATCATTACCGTACCCGGCAGGATAAGCCCTACCAGCGCTAATGATTCAAAAAAGGCCACCAGCATCACCGCGAAAAGCGAATATGCAACTGACTGTGTAATAAAGTGTTCCAGCAAGGCTTCCATAAGCTTTCCGTCGATAAGCGAGCGGGCGATTCTCCAGAATTAACGTGATGGACGTCAAGGTATCATTTATATGAATAAATAATAGCCGGGAAAGTTCCGGACAATTCGCACTCAGCGTTAACGATACCAACGATAACACTGTATATAAATGCAGTAACCACCGGTTTTTTGCGCTATAATCAAAACACTTTTCCTGAAAGAGAATGCAGCGTGTCTCAAGCTCGTCAGGGGTTTCTGTTGACCAGGCACTGGCGAGACACCCCACGCGGTACCGAAGTCGACTTCTGGCTAGCCACGGACGAAGGCCCGCTTAAGGTGCGCCTGCCGCCGCAGGAGTCCGTCGCCTTTATTCCCCAGGCGCAGTTCGCTCAGGCCCAGCGCCTGCTGGCCGGTGAAAACCTGTTCCACCTTACCCCCCTTGAGCTTAAAGATTTTCATCGCCAGCCGGTAGCCGGCCTCTATTGCCAGCAGCATCGCCAACTGATGAGGCTGGAGAAGCTGTTGCGCGACGGAGGGGTCACCGTTTACGAGGCAGATATCCGCCCACCGGAGCGCTTCCTGATGGAGCGCTTTATTACCGCGCCGGTTTGGTTTAGCGGCAAGCTTCAGGGAGACGTTCTGCTTGATACCCGGCTGAAGCCCTCACCGGCATACCGCCCGCCGCTAAAATGGGTCTCGCTCGATATCGAAACCAACCGCCACGGCGAGCTTTACTGCATCGGCCTTGAAGGCTGTGGTCAGCGTCACGTCTACATGCTGGGGCCGGAAAACGGCGACGCCAGCGGCCTGGATTTTACGCTGGAATACGTGGCCAGCCGCCCGCTTCTGCTGGAGAAACTTAACGCCTGGTTTGCCGAGCACGACCCCGATGTCCTGATCGGCTGGAACGTGGTGCAGTTCGACCTCCGCGTACTGCAAAAAATGGCGGAACGTTACCAGGTTCCGCTGCGTTTAGGGCGTGGTAACAGTCTGCTGGAATGGCGCGAGCACGGCTTTAAGCAAGGCGTATTCTTTGCTCAACTTGCAGGCCGGGTAATTATCGACGGCATTGAGGCGCTAAAATCGGCGTTCTGGAACTTCTCTTCCTTCGCCCTGGAAACCGTTTCCCGTGAACTGCTGGGCGAAGGTAAATCTATTGATAATCCATGGGATCGCATGGATGAGATCGACCGCCGCTTTGCCGAGGATAAGCCCGCACTGGCCACCTATAACCTCAAAGACTGCGAGCTGGTCACGCGTATTTTCCACAAGACCGAGCTGATGCCCTTCCTGCTGGAGCGCGCGACGGTCAACGGCCTGCCGCTGGATAAGCACGGCGGCTCGGTAGCCGCTTTCAGCCATCTCTATTTCCCACGCATGCACCGCGCAGGTTTTGTCGCGCCTAATCTCGGCGAGGTACCTCCGCAGGCAAGTCCAGGCGGATATGTGATGGACTCTCGCCCCGGTCTATATGACTCGGTATTAGTGCTGGATTATAAAAGCCTGTACCCGTCAATTATCCGCACCTTTTTAATCGACCCGGTCGGCCTCGTCGAAGGCACAGCACGGCCGGACGCGGAGCATGCCGTCGAGGGGTTCATCGGCGGCTGGTTCTCCCGCGAGACACACTGTCTGCCGGAAATCGTCAGCCAGATCTGGCACGGCCGGGACGAGGCAAAACGCCACGGTAACAAACCGCTCTCTCAGGCGCTCAAAATCATCATGAATGCCTTTTACGGCGTACTGGGCACCAGCGCCTGCCGCTTTTTCGATCCGCGTCTTGCCTCGTCGATCACTATGCGCGGGCATGAGATCATGCGTCAGACAAAGGCGTTGATTGAGTCTCAGGGCTATGACGTCATTTATGGCGACACGGATTCAACCTTTGTCTGGCTGAAAAAAGCCCATAGTGAAGAAGATGCCGCACAGATTGGCAGGAGGCTGGTTGAGCACGTAAACGGCTGGTGGCGCGAGCACCTGAAAACCACTCAGAACCTGGACTGCGCCCTTGAACTTGAGTACGAAACTCACTTCTGCCGCTTTCTGATGCCCACCATTCGTGGGACAGACCAGGGCAGTAAAAAGCGCTATGCCGGGCTGATTCAGGAGGGCGATTCACAGCGGATGGTATTTAAGGGGCTGGAAACGGTGCGAACAGACTGGACGCCGCTCGCCCAGCATTTCCAGCAAACGCTCTACCTGCGGATTTTCCGCGGCGAGCCCTATCAGGACTATATTCGTGAAACGATAGCCAGCCTGATGGCGGGCGAGCTTGACTCACAGCTGGTCTACCGCAAAAGGCTGCGCCGCCCGCTGAGCGAATACCAGAAAAACGTCCCGCCGCACGTCCGCGCGGCAAGGCTTGCCGATGAGCATAACCAACGTCTGGGCAGGCCTGCGCAATACCAGAATCGCGGTACGATAAAATATGTAATGACCATGCATGGCCCGGAACCCGTTGATTACCAACAGGCTCCGCTGGACTATGATCACTATCTGACACGTCAGCTACAGCCCGTTGCCGAAGGGATTTTACCCTTCCTTGAAGATGACTTTGCTACACTGATGACGGGGCAGATGGGTCTGTTTTAAAAACACGCTAAATAATTTGGCTTACGGCCTGGCGGCAAGGGCGTGACAAAATTCAGGTAAGCAATTTTGAACGTAGTTTACTTCGGCCCCAAAGGGTGAAACTCATGGAGGAGTTGAATAAACGGAGCGCTACCAACACTGCTGTCATTCGAAGAATGAGGAGTGCGTGACGAATCCGTTGCCATCCAGTACCATAGCGCCCTTTCTTCGAATCCATAGACCCAATTTTAAACAACTGCGCCTCTGATGCGTGGTTGTCATGCTATTGCCTGCACATTTAAGTCACTGAAATAGAGCCTAAAACTTATGCCTTTTACACTTGGTCAACGTTGGATCAGCGATACCGAAAGCGAACTGGGACTGGGAACCGTTGTGGCGCTGGATACGCGCATGGTGACCCTGCTCTTCCCGGCAACGGGTGAAAATCGTCTGTACGCCAGAAATGACTCTCCAATCACCCGCGTGATGTTTAACCCGGGCGATGTGATTACCAGCCATGAAGGCTGGCAGCTGAAAGTTGATGAAGTTAAGGAAGAAAAGGGTTTGCTCGCCTACTTCGGCACCCGACTTGATACCGAAGAACAAGACGTTCTACTGCGTGAAGTATTCCTCGACAGCAAGCTGGTATTCAGCAAACCGCAGGACCGCCTGTTTGCCGGGCAAATCGACCGCATGGACCGCTTCGCACTGCGTTTTCGCGCCCGTAAATACCAGAGCGAGCAATCTCGCCAGATCTGGAGTGGCCTGCGCGGTATGCGCACCAGCCTGATCCCACACCAGCTGAACATCGCACACGATGTTGGTCGCCGCCATGCGCCGCGCGTGCTGCTCGCCGATGAAGTGGGTTTAGGTAAGACCATCGAAGCCGGGATGATAATCCACCAGCAGCTGCTGGCCGGTAGCGCCGAGCGCGTTCTGATCGTGGTACCAGAAACGCTGCAGCATCAGTGGCTGGTCGAAATGCTGCGCCGCTTTAACCTGCGCTTTGCCCTGTTTGACGACGAGCGCTACGCCGAAGCCCAGCACGACAGCAGCAACCCGTTTGACACCGAACAGCTGGTTATCTGTTCCCTGGACTTTGTCCGCCGCAATAAGCAACGCCTGGAAAATCTGTGTGAGGCGGAGTGGGATCTTCTGGTGGTCGATGAAGCCCACCACCTGGTGTGGAGTGAAGAAGCGCCAAGCCGCGAATATCAGGCTATCGAACAGCTCGCCGAGCATGTACCGGGCATCCTTCTGCTGACCGCGACACCGGAACAGCTGGGAATGGAAAGTCACTTTGCGCGCCTGCGCCTGCTGGATCCAAACCGCTTCCATGATTTCGCCATGTTTGTGGAAGAGCAGCAGCACTACCGCCCGGTAGCGGATGCCGTTGCCCTGCTGCTGGCGGGTGACCGTCTGACCGACGAACAGCTGAATACCATGGGTGAGCTGATTGGTGAGCAGG
Source organism: Cedecea sp. (assembly GCF_036500665.1). Classification (NCBI taxonomy): domain Bacteria; kingdom Pseudomonadati; phylum Pseudomonadota; class Gammaproteobacteria; order Enterobacterales; family Enterobacteriaceae; genus Cedecea; species Cedecea sp. Next base: position 64,745 of record NZ_DASYBS010000113.1, on the reverse strand, counting down.
ATATCGAACCGCTGCTACAAACCGCCAACAGCGACCGCGAAGGTAGCGAAGCCGCTCGCCAGGAACTGATCGCCATGTTAATGGATCGCCACGGCACCAGCCGCGTGCTGTTCCGGAACACGCGAAATGGCGTCAAAGGATTCCCGAAACGCGAGCTGCATAGCATCCGTCTGCCGCTGCCAACGCAGTACCAAACGGCGATCAAAGTTTCCGGCATTATGGCCGCACGTAAATCCGTAGAGGATCGTGCCCGTGATATGCTTTACCCGGAGCAGATTTATCAGGAGTTTGAAGGGGACACCGGCACCTGGTGGAACTTCGATCCGCGCGTCGAGTGGCTGATGGGTTACCTGACCAGCCACCGTTCTCAAAAAGTGCTGGTGATCTGCGCCAAAGCTGCGACCGCTCTTCAGCTTGAGCAGGTTCTGCGTGAACGCGAAGGCATCCGCGCCGCCGTATTCCATGAAGGCATGTCAATTATCGAACGCGACCGCGCCGCAGCCTGGTTTGCGGAGGAGGATACCGGCGCTCAGGTGCTGCTGTGTTCCGAAATCGGCTCCGAAGGCCGTAACTTCCAGTTTGCCAGCCAGCTGGTCATGTTCGACCTGCCGTTTAACCCCGATCTGCTGGAACAGCGCATCGGGCGTCTGGACCGTATCGGTCAGGCGCACGACATTCAGATCCACGTTCCATACCTGGAAAAAACCGCCCAGTCGGTGCTGGTGGACTGGTATCACGCGGGTCTTGATGCCTTCGAACACACCTGCCCGACCGGCCGCACGATTTATGACAGCGTCTATCCGCAGCTGATCGAGTATCTTGCTGCGCCGGAAAATACCGAAGGCTTTGACGCCCTGATCAAACAGTGTCGCGAGCAGCACGATGTCCTCAAGCAGCAGCTTGAGCAAGGGCGTGACCGCCTGCTGGAAATTCACTCCAACGGCGGTGAAAAAGCGCAGGCGCTGGCTGAAGCCATTTCAGAACAGGATAACGATACCAACCTCGTCAGCTTCGCGATGAACCTGTTCGATATCGTCGGTATCAACCAGGACGATCGCGGCGACAACATGATTGTTCTGACACCGTCTGACCATATGCTGGTTCCGGACTTCCCTGGCCTGCCGGAAGACGGCTGCACCATCACCTTCGAACGTGATGTCGCGCTCTCCCGTGAAGACGCGCAGTTCGTTACCTGGGAACACCCGATCATCCGCAACGGTCTGGATCTGATCCTCTCAGGTGATACCGGCAGCTGCGCTCTGTCGCTGCTGAAGAACAAGGCACTGCCGGTCGGTACGCTGCTGCTGGAGCTGGTTTACGTTGTTGAGGCCAAAGCGCCTAAGCAGCTGCAGCTCAATCGCTTCCTGCCGCCGACGCCGGTGCGTATGCTGGTGGATAAAAACGGAACCAACCTCGCGGCGCAGGTGGAGTTTGAGAGCTTCAACCGCCAGCTCAGCGCGGTTAACCGTCATACCGGAAGCAAACTGGTTAATGCGGTGCAGTCCGACGTTCACACCATTCTGCAGCTCGCAGAAGAGAAAGTTGCTGATGCTGCTCAGGCGCTGATCGATGCCGCTCGTGAAGAGGCGGATGAAAAGCTGAGTGCGGAGCTGTCGCGGCTGGAAGCGCTGAAAGCCGTTAACCCTAACATTCGTGACGACGAGCTTGCGGCTATCGAAACTAATCGCCAGCAGGTGATGGAAGCCCTGAGCCAGGCTAACTGGCGTCTCGACGCGCTGCGCCTGATTGTCGTGACGCACCAGTAAATATGCGTCGCTTTACTCAAATCATTCGAGTTGCAGCAAGGCGGCAACAGAGAAAATTCCCAGGGGCTTACTAAAGTAAGTGACTGGGATGACAAATCTGTAGGGAACAGATTTGAACGTTGCTTGCAACGGCCCTGAAAGGGTGAGGCTCGTGGATGAGACGAATAACAGAGAGCAGCCAACGCGGCTGCAGCTTGAAGGATGCAGAGTAAATGCTGATGGAACCTTACAATCCGCCTCTCGATCCCTGGCTGATCATTCTTTATCAGGATGAGCACATCATGGTGGTTAACAAGCCAAGCGGCCTGCTATCCGTCCCGGGGCGTCTTGAGGAACACAAAGACAGCGTGATGACGCGTATTCAGCGCGACTTCCCACTGGCAGAATCGGTCCATCGGCTTGATATGGCGACCAGCGGGGTCATTGTGGTTGCCCTGACCAAAGCGGCAGAGCGGGAGCTTAAGCGCCAGTTCCGCGAGCGCGAACCGAAAAAGCAGTACGTGGCTCGCGTCTGGGGCCACCCGCAGCCGGAAGAGGGGCTGGTGGACTTACCGCTGATTTGCGACTGGCCGAACCGGCCAAAGCAGAAGGTATGCTATGAAACGGGGAAATCCGCGCAGACAGTGTATCAGGTGCTGGACTACGCGGCGGATAATACCGCTCGCGTACAGCTAAAGCCAATCACCGGGCGCTCACACCAGCTTCGCGTACATATGCTGGCCCTTGGACACCCTATCCTCGGCGATCGCTTTTACGCCACGGCAGAGGCGCTGGCGCGAGCTCCCCGTTTGCAGCTGCATGCGGAAATGCTGACCATTACGCACCCGAACTACGGCACGCCAATGACGTTTAAGGCACCTGCCGACTTCTAATAAAAAAGCCTCTCAACGAGAGGCTTTTTTCTCTTTACTATTTAAACCCTTTCGCCGTTTTAATCAGATCGTAAGCACCTTGAATTTCTTGAGCTTTCTGTTTCGCCATCTGCATCATTTCCGGCGGTAAACCTTTTGCCACCAGCTTGTCCGGATGATGCTCGCTCATTAACTTGCGATAAGCGCGTTTGATCGTCGTCGCTTCATCGGTACTTTTTACACCCAGCACTTTGCAGGCATCTTCCAGCGTCGGACCTCGTTGCTGTTGAGAGAACCCGCCCTGCGATTGCTGATGCTGATGCTGATAATGACCACCGCCAAACTGCTGGCCACCCTCCATCATGCGCAGGAACTGGTCGAACTGGGCGCGAGAGATGCCAAGCTCTTCGGCAATGACATACAGCACCTGACGTTCATTCGGGTGTAATGAGCCATCAGCAAACGCCGCCTGAATTTGAATTTCAAGAAACATCCGAATCAAATCAGAGCGGCCAAAACAGACGCTGCGCATCTGCCGCATTTTTTCTCGTAATGGGTAATTATTTTCTTTCCCGGCACGAAACGCACGCTGTGCTGCTGAGCGTGCTTCGCCATGAAGCTGCATTCGGTCCATCAGTAACGACGCAATTTGAATATCCGCTTCGGTCACCCGGCCTTTCGATTTGGTGAGATGTCCCATCACTTCAAACGTGGTAGAAAAAAATAGCGCCTGACGCTGCTGCTGGTTGGCAAACCAGGCACCGCGACGACTGCGCGCTTTATCGAACATATGCCCGATAAGAAAACCTATCACTACACCCCAAAAGCCGCCGCCCGAGATTAAACCCAAAGCAACACCGAGTACTTTTCCCCAATACTGCATATACTCCCCAAATCGTCATGCTGTCGTCTAGAATTTGCTTTATCATACCCGCCATTGATAGCGCTGCCTAACGGCATACTGCTAACGGGCTGGATTAACACTAGCGCTGTGGTGATGAGTACGTTAGTCTCTGACCGTTTGCCTTCGCTATACCCTGATGACGGAACAACAAATAACACGTATGAAAAAACGTATTCCCACCTTGCTGGCCACATTGATTGGTTCAGCGCTTTATAGCCAACAAGGTATGGCTGCCGACCTTGCCTCTCAATGTATGCTGGGTATCCCAAGCTACAATCGCCCTTTGGTTCAGGGCGACGGCAACAATCTGCCGGTCACTATCCAGGCGGATCACGCTAAAGGCGACTACCCGGATAACGCCGTGTTTACCGGCAATGTTGACGTTCAGCAAGGCAATAGCCGCCTGCAGTCAGACGAGGTTCAGCTTCATCAGAAACAGGTTGAAGGCCAGCCCGATCCGGTGCGCACCGTCGATGCCTTAGGTAATGTGCATTACGATGACAATCAGGTCATCCTGAAAGGTCCGAAAGCGTGGTCGAATTTAAACACCAAAGATACTAACGTCTGGAGCGGCGATTACCAGATGGTTGGCCGCCAGGGTCGCGGTACTGCGGACCTGATGAAACAGCGCGGCGATAACCGTTATACCATCCTGGAAAACGGAACCTTTACCTCCTGTCTGCCGGGTTCAAATACCTGGAGCGTTGTCGGCAGCGAAGTGATTCAGGACAGGCAGGAAGAGGTCGCGGAGATTTGGAATGCCCGCTTTAAGCTGGGCCCGGTGCCGGTCTTCTACAGCCCTTATCTGCAGCTCCCGATCGGCGATAAACGCCGCTCCGGCTTCCTGATCCCGAGCGCTAAATACAGCACCAACAACGGGATTGAGTTCTCGCTGCCGTATTACTGGAACATTGCGCCGAACTTCGATGCCACCATTACGCCGCACTACATTGATAAGCGCGGCGGCATTCAATGGCAGAACGAGTTCCGCTACCTGACCCAGGCGGGTGCAGGCCTGATGGAGTTTGACTACCTTCCGTCTGATGACGAATACAAGAACGCACAAGGCGTGCCTCAGGGGGAAAAAGATCGCCGCTGGCTGTTCTACTGGAACCACAGCGGGGTGATGGATCAGGTATGGCGCTTCAACATCGACTACACCAAGGTCAGCGACTCACGCTACTTCAACGACTTTAGCTCCCAGTACGGTAACAGTACAGACGGCTATGCCACGCAAAAATTCAGCGTCGGCTACGCGGTCGAAAACTTCGACGCCACGCTATCCACAAAGCAGTTCCAGGTCTTTGCTAACCAGGCAGGCAGGAGTTCTTATCGTGCGGAACCTCAGCTGGACGTTAACTTCTACCAGAACGACGTGGGCCCATTTGATACCCGTGTTTATGGCCAGGCGGTGAAGTTCACCAACGTTAACGCCAACTACCCGGACGCAACACGTGTCCATTTAGAGCCGGTTATCAACCTGCCAGTGTCTAACGGCTGGGCAAGTCTGAATACTGAAGCCAAGCTGATGATGACCCATTATCAGCAGGACAACCTGGACAAGTACAAGCAGAATGTAAAGGCCGACAGTACGCTGGAAAGCACGGTCAACCGTACGCTCCCACAGTTTAAAATGGACGGCAAACTTATCTTTGACCGCGATATGGACTCGGTTGCCGGCTGGACGCAGACCCTGGAGCCGCGTGCTCAGTATCTTTATGTCCCGTACCGCAACCAAAGTGCTATCAACAACTACGACTCATCCCTGCTTCAGTCTGACTACAGCGGGCTGTTCCGCGATCGCACTTACGGCGGTCTAGACCGTATCGCTTCAGCTAACCAGGTTACCACGGGCTTAACGTCTCGCGTTTATGATGACGCTTCCGTTGAACGTTTTAACGTATCCGCTGGTCAAATCTACTATTTCACCCAGTCCCGTACCGGGGATGACAACATCAACTGGGAGAAAGATAAGAAAACGGGCTCCATGCTTTGGGCCGGAGATACCTACTGGCGTATGACCGATCGCTGGGGCCTGCGCGGCGGCGTGCAGTATGATGCCCGTCTAGGCAGCGTCGCAAACGGCAACGGTGCCATTGAGTATCGTCGCGATAGCGATCGCATGGCGCAGTTGACCTATCGTTACGCCAGCCCGGAGTATATTCAGGCAACGTTACCGGCCGATTATTCCACCGCAGATCAGTTTAAGGACGGGATATCACAGGTGGGTATGGCTGCCAGTTGGCCGATCGTTGATCGCTGGTCGGTCGTCGGTGCCTACTACTATGATACCAATGCCAGACAGTCTGCTGACTCTATGCTCGCCGTACAGTACAACTCTTGCTGCTATGCAATTCGTGTTGGCGTCGAGCGTAAAATCAACGGCTGGGAAAATAACCAAAGCAAATACGATAACGTAATCGGCTTTAACATCGAGTTACGTGGCCTGAGCTCTAACTATGGCCTGGGTATCCCGCAGATGTTGCGTTCTAATATTCTGCCGTACCAAAGCTCGTTGTAATTCACTTTGACGAATACTCTAAATAATCCGCTTTGCGGCTAAGTAAAATGGAAAAAGTATGAAGAACTGGAGAATGCTGCTTCTTGGTGTCGCCCTGGTAGCGAACACGACCTTTGCAGCCCCACAGGTTGTCGATAAAGTCGCCGCCGTAGTGAATAACGGCGTCGTGCTTGAAAGTGATGTTGATAGCTTAATGCAATCAGTAAAAATGAACGCACGCGAAGCGGGACAGCAGCTGCCGGATGACGCGACGCTGCGCCACCAAATCGTTGAACGTCTGATTATGGATCAAATCATCCTGCAGATGGGTCAAAAGATGGGCGTGAAGATAACCGACGACGAACTCGATCAGGCGATCGCTAACATCGCTAAACAGAACAATATCACCATGGATCAGATGCGCAGCCGTCTGGCCTATGATGGTGTGAACTACAACACCTACCGCAGTCAGATTCGTAAAGAGATGACGATTTCGGAAGTGCGTAACAATGAAGTACGGCGTCGCGTCTCTATCCTGCCTCAGGAAGTGGACTCGCTGGCACAGCAGGTTGGCAACCAGAACGACAGCAGCACAGAGCTGAATCTGAGCCATATCTTAATTGCCCTGCCGGAAAACCCAAGCTCTGCTCAGGTTGACGACGCAGAAAAACAGGCGCGTAACGTGGTCGATCAGGCTCGTAGCGGGGCTGACTTCGGCAAACTCGCCATCAGCTATTCCGCCGACCAGCAGGCGCTGAAAGGCGGCCAGATGGGCTGGGGCCGAATCCAGGAACTGCCTTCTATTTTCGCTCAGGCCTTAAGTACGGCGAAGAAAGGCGACATCATCGGGCCGATTCGTTCAGGCGTGGGCTTCCATATCCTGAAAGTTAACGACCTGCGTGGCCAGAGTCAGAATATTTCGGTTACCGAAGTTCATGCTCGTCATATTCTACTGAAAACGTCACCTATCCTGAACGATACTCAGGCACGCCAGAAGCTGGAGCAGATCGCTGCGGATATTAAGAGCGGGAAAACCACGTTCGCCGCAGCGGCAAAAGCGTTCTCTGACGATCCTGGCTCAGCAAATCAGGGCGGTGACCTGGGCTGGGCGGCAACGGATATTTATGACCCAGCCTTCCGTGACGCATTGCAAAAGCTGAACAAAGGCCAGACGAGCGCGCCAGTGCATTCTTCCTTTGGCTGGCACCTGATCGAACTGCTGGATACGCGCAAAGTTGACAGAACCGATGCAGCGCAAAAAGACAGAGCCTACCGCATGCTGTTCAACCGCAAGTTCTCCGAAGAAGCGCAAACCTGGATGCAGGAACAGCGCGCCAGCGCTTACGTGAAGATCATAGGCAGCAATGGCTAACATCTCTCGTGTGACCATCACTCCCGGCGAACCCGCCGGGATTGGTCCCGACCTGGTCGTCGCGTTAGCGCAACGCGACTGGCCCGTTGAACTGGTCGTCTGCGCTTCCCCGGAATTATTACTCGCCAGAGCATCCCTGCTCGGCCTCCCCCTGACGCTACAGCCTTTCCAGACCGATCAACCGGCAAAACCGCAGGCCGCAGGCACGCTGACCGTGTTGCCCGTTGAGCTGCGCGCGCCGGTCGTTCCAGGGCAGCTGGACGTGCGTAACAGCGCTTATGTCGTTGAGACGCTGGCCCGCGCCTGCGATGGCTGCCTGAGCGGGGAATTTTCCGCCTTGATAACCGGCCCGGTGCACAAAGGCATTATCAACGATGCCGGTATCCCCTTTATCGGCCATACCGAGTTCTTTGAAGAACGCTCGCAAAGCGAAAAAGTGGTGATGATGCTGGCGACGGAGGAACTTCGCGTTGCGCTGGCCACCACACACCTGCCGCTGAAAGCAATTTCTGACGCCATTACGCCGGATTTACTACGCCAGATTGTCACCATCCTGTATCATGACCTGCAAACCAAATTTGGTATCCCGCAGCCGCATGTTCTGGTCTGTGGTCTCAATCCGCACGCCGGGGAAGGTGGCCATATGGGCACCGAAGAGATAGACACCATTATCCCGGTGTTAAATGAGATGCGCGCTTTAGGGATGAACCTTTCTGGCCCACTTCCGGCAGATACGCTATTCCAGCCCAAATACCTCGATAGTGCTGATGCCGTACTGGCGATGTATCACGATCAGGGGCTGCCCGTGTTGAAATACCAGGGCTTCGGCCGCGCGGTGAATATCACTCTGGGATTACCTTTTATCCGCACATCGGTTGACCACGGCACGGCTCTAGAGCTGGCAGGCCAGGGGAAAGCCGACGTCGGCAGTTTTATTACGGCGCTTAATCTCGCCATTAAAATGATTGTTAATAGTCAATGAATACTCGAGTCCACCAGGGCCACCTTGCCCGCAAACGTTTTGGACAAAACTTCCTTAATGACCAGTTCGTTATCGACAGTATTGTCTCCGCCATTAATCCACAGCCAGGCCAGGCGATGGTTGAAATCGGGCCGGGCCTCGGTGCCTTGACCGAGCCTGTGGGTGAACGCATGGATAAAATGACCGTTATCGAACTGGACCGCGATCTCGCCGCCCGTTTGCAAACGCATCCGTTCCTTGCGCCTAAGCTGACGATTTATCAGCAGGATGCCATGACCATGGATTTCGGCGAGCTGTCGCAAAAAATCGGCCAGCCGTTGCGCGTCTTCGGTAACCTGCCGTATAACATCTCTACGCCGCTGATGTTCCACCTCTTTAGCTATACTGATGCCATTGCGGACATGCATTTTATGCTGCAAAAAGAGGTTGTGAACCGCCTGGTTGCCGGGCCAAACAGCAAAGCGTACGGTCGCCTGTCGGTGATGGCGCAGTACTACTGCAACGTTATCCCAGTGCTAGAAGTGCCCCCTACGGCGTTCACTCCGGCACCAAAAGTTGACTCTGCCGTTGTACGTCTGGTACCGCACGCCACCTTACCACACCCGGTAAAAGAGCTGCGCGTGCTGAGCCGCATCACAACCGAGGCATTCAACAAGCGCCGCAAAACTATCCGTAATAGCCTTGGCCATTTGTTTAGCGCTGAGGTGCTGGCGGAGTTAGGCGTTGATGCTACACTGCGTGCGGAAAACATTTCCGTTGCTCAGTACTGTAAGCTTGCAAACTATCTGGCTGACAACCCGCAGCAGCCGTCGGAGAGCTAAACCATGCTTGATTCGCCCCGCGTATGTGTTCAGGTACAAAGCGTTTATATTGAGTCGCAATCCTCGCCGGAGGATGAGCGTTTCGTGTTTGCGTATACCGTCACTATTCGTAACCTGGGGCGAACGATGGTGCAGCTGCTCGGCCGTTACTGGCTTATCACTAACGGTAACGGTCGGGAAACCGAAGTGCAGGGTGAAGGCGTGGTCGGCGCACAACCCCTCATTGAGCCGGGTAACGACTACCAGTACACCAGCGGAGCGGTCATCGAAACGCCGCTCGGCACGATGCAGGGCCATTACGAGATGGTCGATGCCCAGGGTGAGGCCTTCAGGGTCGAGATCCCCGTCTTCCGTCTAGCCATTCCAACCTTCATTCACTGATACCATGTCGACATATCTGATTGGCGATGTTCACGGCTGTTACGATGAACTGATCGCGTTGTTGCAGCAGGTTAATTTCAATCCTGAAGAAGATACGCTATGGCTGACGGGCGACCTGGTAGCCCGGGGCCCCGCATCTCTGGAGGTACTGCGCTATGTTCGCAGCCTCGGGGACAGCGTACGTATGGTGCTTGGGAACCACGACCTGCATCTATTAGCCGTGTTTGCAGGTATCAGCCGTAACAAACCTAAAGATCGCGTCACGCCGCTGCTGGAAGCGTCGGATGCCGATGAGCTTCTAAACTGGCTTCGCCGCCAGCCGCTCATTCAGGTGGATGAAGAAAAAAAGCTGGTGATGGCACACGCGGGGATTACGCCGCAGTGGGATATCACCACCGCGCTTGCCTGCGCGCGCGATGTAGAAGCCGTTTTATCGAGCGACAGCTACCCCTTATTCCTCGATGCCATGTATGGCGATATGCCAAACAACTGGTCCAGCGATCTGTCCGGCCTTGCCCGTCTGCGTTTTATCACTAACTCGCTTACACGCATGCGCTACTGCTTCCCTAACGGCCAGCTTGATATGTATTGCAAAGATACGCCGGAAAAGGCTCCTGCACCGTTGAAGCCGTGGTTTGCAATCCCTGGCCCTGTTACCGCCGAATATTCTGTAGCCTTTGGTCACTGGGCATCGCTGGAAGGGAAAGGGGCGCCGGAAGGCATCTATGCGCTTGATACGGGATGCTGCTGGGGAGGCTATCTCACCTGCCTACGTTGGGAAGATAAAACCTGGTTCGTACAACCGTCAAACCGCCAGCAGGATAGCGATGAAGGTCAGGCGGCCATCGCCTCCTGATAAGCGCCCTCCCCCTGGAGGGAGAGGGCTTAACGCTAGCGCTAGCGCCGCTCCAGAATTTCGAAGCAATAGCCGTGCGAATTATTCTCGTCGGCATCGTGGAATTCGCTAAAGGTTGACTGCCACTCGTCCGGATCGTAATCCGGGAAATGCGTGTCTCCTTCCACTTCTGCATCAATGTGGGTCAGGTACAGGCGCTGTGCCTTCGGCAGGAACTGTTCGTACACACGCCCACCGCCAATCACCATGATTTCTTCGGCATCGCCACAGGCTTTGATAGCTTCTTCTACCGAGGTTACCCACTCAACGCGAGCGTCATTACCCGCTTTGCTGCTAATAACGATATTCTTACGCCCCGGCAGCGGACGGCCAATCGACTCCCAGGTCAGACGCCCCATAACCACAGGTTTGTTGAGCGTGTTGCGTTTAAACCAGGCCAGGTCGCCAGGCAAATCCCATGGCATGGCGTTTTCCATACCGATAACGCGATCTACCGCTAAAGCAGCAATCAGACTGATCATTCGTATAACCTAAGGATGATGAAAAAAATTGCCGCCACTATACGGAAAGCGCAATCTTTCGTCGACAGGAGGCGGGCTGCGTAACGAGAATTTTTTTTATTCTGCGTCGGTAAACGCACCCCAATATTCAAGTGCGGGATATGGAACAAGGGGTTAGCGTTAACCCCCGTTCACTATAAGGAAAAGTAAATATTTTTCAGCAACATCACTCTGCTGGCCTGGCCGGGGGTTCGTCAGAAAGTTTGCCGCTGTGAAGGCCTTCCCTGGTGCCCTGCCACCCGTCTCGCTGAATCACGTGCAGGTGCGCACGATCCTCGTTAATGACCTCCGTCAACATAGCGCTATTGCGTTTAAAGACGTCGGCCCTTTCAGCGGTTTTATCGTCGGTTGGCACCATCTCTTCGAGCATCTGCAGGTTAAAGCGACGGAAGTGATCGGCCCGTTCACGCGCCTCATATTTCCCTACGCCCAAACCTTCCAGCGCCCGGCGGCCAATCTTCAGCGAGCTTTCGAACGTTTCACGTTCCGGCATCTCTACTCCCGCCTGACGCAGGCGAATGTAATGATTAATATCGCGCGCCCTGGCAAGAATCTGCAGATGGGGAAAATGCTCTTTCGCCAGCTCCGTTAGCTGCATATTCGCTTCGGGATCGTCAATGGCGTTAATCAACACTTCAGCGCCCGCCGCACCAGCCGATTCAAGCAGATCCACGCGGGTAGCGTCACCATAAAACACCTTTGTACCGAATTTTCGCAGCGTTTCAATGTGGTCAGGATCGTGATCCAGAATGACCACGTTCACGCCGCTAGTCAGCAACAGACGGCCAGCAATCTGCCCAAAGCGTCCAAACCCGGCAATAATGACCCGGGGCTGCTCTTCATCAATTTCATCGGCTTCTCCTGCCTGCTCGCTTCCCGTTTTCTCCAGCCGGTTCAGCACCACCAGCAGCAGAGGCGTTGCCGCCATCGAGAGCGCAACGGTAAGGGTCAGCGACTTCGACCAGCCGTCGTCCAGCACCTGCGCCATATGCGCCGCGCCGAAGATAACAAAGGCAAACTCACTTCCCTGGCCCAGCAAAGCGGCAAACCAGCGCCGCTGCCTGCGTGGCACCTTCAGCGGCTTAGCAACCAGCCAAAGCATCAGCGTTTTAATCACCAGGAAACCGACCAGCAGGATGAGAATGCGTAGCGGGTTTTCGAGTAACGTCCCGAAGTCGATAGACATCCCCACGCCGATAAAGAACAGCCCAAGCAGCAGGCCTTTAAACGGCTCGATATCGCTTTCCAGCGCATGGCGATATTCGGAGCTGGCTAACAGCACCCCGGCCAGAAACGCCCCCATCGCCATCGACAATCCGGCCTCTTCTAACAGCAGGCCAAAGCCAAAGACAAGGAAAAGCGCAACGGCACTGAACACTTCACGCAGCCCGGAACGAGCCACAAACCGCAGCACTGGCCGGGTCACATAGCGCCCGAGCAGAACCACAAGCGCCAGCGCAGCAACCACCTTGAGGGCCGAAATTAAAAAGGTCGCAAACGTCATCGTGCCGCCGCTGCTCGCCAGCAGCGGGATCATCGCCACCAAAGGAATCGCGGCAATATCCTGGAACAGCAGCACCGCAAAAGCGCTGCGCCCCATGGGCGTAACGGTAAGGTTGCGTTCGTTCATCGCCTGCATGGCAATCGCGGTCGATGAGAGAGCAAGCGTCAGGCCGATAAGCAATGCGACTTTCCAGTCGAGCCCCATGACGATACAGAAAGCGCCCAGCGCCAGCCCACAGGCCGCCATCTGGAGGAAACCGCCGCCAAACACCGAGGCACGAAGCGTCCATAGCCGCTGCGGATCAAGCTCCAGCCCGATGACAAAGAGCATCAGCACCACGCCAATCTCGGCAAAATGCAGAATAGTTTCGGCATCCGTCACCAGCCGCAGCCCCCACGGCCCGATAATACAGCCGGCTATCAGGTAGCCAAGTACCGACCCCAGCCCGAGCCTTACGGCAATCGGCACGATAAGCGCGGCTGAACCGAGGTAAATAAGCGCCTGAATTAAGCTATGGCTATCCACGGCGAGCCTCCTGCCAGTCAATTAAGCGTTGCTTATAGTCGTCCGCCTGGCGGGCAAGCGTGAATTCGTCGCAAACAAAGGTGAAGTGAATGGCAAAACTCGGCAGCCAGTTCATGCCGCAGTAAAGCGCTGTCGCCTGCAGTGGCTGGGCAAGTACGTCAAATCCGGGGTGGTCACCCAGCTCGAAATGTTTTTCGCTTCCGCCGGTCGTCACTGCCCAGATAATATCTTTGCCGTGCAGCGCGTTCCCACCCTTACCGTATGCCCAACCGTGCGAGAGGACTTTGTCTATCCACAATTTCATCAACGGGGGCGTGCTGTACCACTGCATAGGATGTTGCCAGATAACCAAATCAGCGCGGCTTAACGCCTGCTGCTCGGCGGCAATATCAATATTGAAGTCGGGATAAAGTTCGTAGAGGGAACGAATCTCTACCCCCGGCAAGGTTTTCGCCCGCTCAATCATTTGCCGGTTGGCGTGCGAATGCTGGGGATAGGGATGCGCATAAATTATAAGAATCATTGTTAAGCCTGTCTTCACTACTGCCTTTAATGACAGTGAGTTTAGTCAGTTAATCGACAGGCTAACAGTCAATATTGCTGAGCGTGTTGTTGGATATTTCTTAACTAGTTATCCAGCTCGCTCATCTCTTTCACCTGGTCGCGGTTGATCTGCTCGGTTTTGCCCGTTTCGGCATTTTTGTAAGACACCAGGCCGGTATCTTTATCAACCTGCGGTTTGCCATCGGTCACAATCGTTTTGCCATCGCTCGTTTTAACGGACTGATTCGACGAGCAACCTGCTACGGTCAGAAGCGTTACGGCAGCAAAAAGGGAAGCGAGTAAAGTATGTTTCTGCATGGTGTTCTCCCAGCGTGTTAGTCATTTTCAGTTGTGTGCAGGTTAACTGTAGACTATCTCGCTGAGTCCGAAGCAAAAATGGCCTCTTTTCAGAGGCCGTTGGCGTTGTTTTCGGAATATTCTTTCAGGCTGACAAATATCAGCCCTTAATCTGGGCGTGCATTTCCTGCACCGAAGTCACCTTCTCGGTGGCGTCTGCGTTCAGCGCCATCGCCGTAGCGAAGCCGCCGTTCAGCGTGGTGTCGTAATGCACTTTGTACTGCAGCGCGCTGCGGCGAATCAGCTTGGAATCTTCAATCGCCTGGCGGCCCGCGGTGGTGTTGATGATGTAGGTGTATTCGCCATTCTTGATACGATCCTGAATGTGCGGACGCCCTTCATGCACCTTGTTCACCAGACGTGGGTTAATACCGGCTTCACCCAGAACAATCGCGGTACCGTGGGTAGCGTCCAGCTCGAAGCCCTGTTTCAGCAGCTTCGCGGCCAGGTCTACGACGCGCTCTTTATCACCTTCGCGCACGGAAAGAAGCGCGCGGCCCGGCTTACGCATCGTGGACTGGCTGCCCAGCATCGCTTTAGAGAAAGCTTCAGCGAAGGTACGGCCCACGCCCATCACTTCCCCGGTAGAGCGCATTTCTGGCCCTAACAGCGGGTCAACGCCTGGGAATTTGTTGAACGGCAGCACCACTTCTTTCACCGAGTAGTACGGTGGAATGATTTCTTTGGTCACGCCCTGCTCAACCAGCGTTTTCCCGGCCATGACGCGAGCGGCAACTTTCGCCAGCGGCACGCCCGTTGCTTTGGAAACAAACGGCACGGTACGCGCGGCACGTGGGTTAACTTCAATCAGGTAAACCTCGTTGTCCTTCACCGCAAACTGCACGTTCATCAGACCGCGCACCTGCAGCTCGAAGGCCAGCTTCTGCACCTGCTGGCGCATCACATCCTGGATTTCCTGGCTCAAAGTGTAAGCCGGCAGGGAGCATGCAGAGTCACCGGAGTGAACGCCCGCCTGCTCAATGTGTTCCATGATGCCGCCAATCAGTACGGTTTCACCGTCGCAGATGGCGTCCACGTCCACTTCAACCGCATCGTCCAGGAAGCGGTCGAGCAGTACCGGTGCGTCGTTAGAGACGCTAACCGCAGTCTGGAAGTAGCGGCGAAGGTCCGCTTCGTCGTAGACGATTTCCATCGCACGGCCGCCCAGCACGTAAGAAGGACGAACCACCAGCGGGTAACCAATCTGCACGGCTTTCTCTACCGCCTGCTCAATGGCCGTCACGGTGGCGTTAGCAGGCTGCTTCAGCTTCAGGCGCTCAACGGCATGCTGGAAGCGTTCACGATCTTCTGCACGGTCGATAGCATCCGGGCTGGTGCCGATAACCGGCACACCGGCCGCTTCCAGCGCACGAGCCAGCTTCAGCGGCGTCTGTCCGCCGTACTGCACGATAACGCCCTTCGGCTTCTCAACGCGGACGATTTCCAGCACGTCTTCGAAGGTAACCGGCTCAAAGTAGAGGCGGTCAGACGTGTCGTAGTCGGTGGAGACGGTTTCCGGATTGCAGTTAACCATGATGGTTTCGTAACCATCTTCGCGCAACGCCAGAGAAGCGTGTACGCAGCAATAGTCGAACTCAATGCCCTGGCCGATACGGTTTGGACCGCCGCCCAGCACCATGATTTTATCGCGGTCGTTGTTCGGATTAGCTTCACACTCGTCTTCGTACGTGGAGTACATGTAAGCCGTGTCGGTAGCGAATTCCGCCGCACAGGTATCCACACGTTTGTAGACAGGATGCAGGTTATATTGCTCACGCAGTTTGCGCACTTCGGATTCACGAACGCCAGCCAGTTTTGCCAGACGCGCATCCGCAAAACCTTTGCGTTTCAGCATGCGCAGGAAGTCGTGGTTCAGGCCGGTGATACCAATTTCAGCCACCTGCTCTTCCAGGCGCACCAGCTCTTCAATCTGCACCAGGAACCAGCGATCGATGTTAGTCAGGTTGAACACGCCGTCGACGGACAGGCCCGCACGGAACGCGTCGGCCACATACCAGATACGCTCGGCGCCTGCGTCTTTCAGCTCGCGACGAATTTTGGTCAGGGCTTCCGGATCGTCCAGGCTGACTTTCGGGTCAAAGCCCGTGGCGCCAACTTCCAGGCCTCGCAACGCTTTCTGCAGGGACTCTTGCTGGGTGCGGCCGATTGCCATCACTTCACCCACGGATTTCATCTGCGTGGTCAGGCGGTCGTTTGCGCCGGCAAATTTCTCGAAGTTAAAGCGAGGTATTTTGGTCACGACATAGTCGATGGACGGTTCGAAGGAAGCCGGAGTGCGGCCGCCGGTGATGTCGTTCATCAGCTCGTCAAGGGTGTAACCTACCGCCAGCTTCGCGGCGACTTTTGCAATCGGGAAGCCGGTCGCTTTAGACGCCAGCGCGGAGGAGCGGGACACGCGCGGGTTCATCTCGATGATGATAAGACGGCCCGTTTTCGGGTTAACGGAGAACTGAACGTTAGAGCCCCCGGTTTCTACGCCGATTTCACGCAGTACCGCCATCGAGGCGTTACGCATGATTTGGTATTCTTTATCAGTCAGCGTTTGCGCTGGCGCCACGGTGATAGAGTCACCGGTGTGGATGCCCATTGGGTCGAAGTTTTCGATAGAGCAGACGATGATGCAGTTGTCGTTCTTATCACGCACCACCTCCATCTCGTACTCTTTCCAGCCGATCAGCGATTCATCAATCAGCAGCTCTTTGGTTGGGGAAAGATCCAGACCGCGTTCGCAAATCTCTTCAAACTCTTCGCGGTTATAAGCGATACCGCCGCCGGTGCCGCCCATAGTAAAGGATGGACGGATGATACACGGGTAGCCCACGTCGGCCGCGACAGCCAACGCTTCTTCCATATTGTGCGCAATGCCGGAGCGCGCGGTGTCGAGGCCGATTTTTTTCATCGCAATGTCGAAGCGACGACGGTCTTCGGCTTTATCGATAGCGTCGGCAGTTGCGCCGATCATGGTGACGCCGAACTCTTCCAGCACGCCCTGACGCTCAAGCTCCAGCGCACAGTTTAGTGCGGTCTGCCCGCCCATGGTGGGCAGCACCGCGTCCGGGCGCTCTTTTTCGATGATTTTGCGTACCACTTCCCAGTGAATCGGCTCGATGTAGGTCGCATCGGCCATTTCCGGGTCGGTCATGATGGTTGCCGGGTTGGAGTTCACCAGAATAACGCGGTAGCCCTCTTCACGCAGCGCTTTACACGCCTGGGCGCCGGAGTAGTCGAACTCACAGGCCTGGCCGATAACAATCGGGCCAGCGCCGAGGATCAGGATGCTTTTTATATCTGTACGTTTTGGCATGGTCTTCTCGGCTCCTGATTATTTAGCGGTGTTACGGTATTGCTCGATAAGTTCGATAAAGTG
This sequence comes from Cedecea sp., assembly GCF_036500665.1. Classification (NCBI taxonomy): domain Bacteria; kingdom Pseudomonadati; phylum Pseudomonadota; class Gammaproteobacteria; order Enterobacterales; family Enterobacteriaceae; genus Cedecea; species Cedecea sp. Next base: position 47,435 of record NZ_DASYBS010000113.1, on the reverse strand, counting down.
GTCGAACAGCGGCGCGGCGTCGTGCGGCCCCGGGCTGGCTTCAGGGTGACCCTGGAAGCTGAACGCGGCTTTATCGGTGCGATGGATGCCCTGCAGCGTGCCATCGAACAGAGATTTGTGCGTTACACGCAGGTTGGCAGGCAGCGTCGTCTCATCCACCGCAAAACCGTGGTTCTGGGCGGTTATCATCACGCAGTCTTTATCCAGGTCTTTCACCGGGTGGTTACCGCCGTGGTGACCAAACTTCATCTTCACGGTGTTAGCGCCGCTCGCCAGCGCCAGCAGCTGGTGGCCGAGGCAAATCCCAAAGACAGGAATGTCTGTCTCCAGGAAGGATTTGATTGCGCTGATGGCGTAGTCGCAGGGTGCCGGGTCGCCAGGGCCGTTAGAAAGGAAGATGCCATCCGGGTTCATCTTCAGTACTTCTTCAGCCGGCGTTTGTGCCGGAACAACGGTCAGGCGGCAGCCTCTGTCTACCAACATGCGCAGAATATTGCGTTTTGCGCCGTAGTCATAGGCCACCACGTGGAACGGTAAATCTTCTGCTTTTGCCGCTTCTGGCAGATTGCCTTCAAGCGTCCAGCTCCCTTGCTGCCAGGTGTACGCTTCTTTGGTCGTCACTTCTTTCGCGAGGTCCATGCCGTTCAGGCCGGGGAACGCTTTCGCTTTTTCCAGCGCCAGGGCCGCGTCTACGTTATCGCCCGCGATAATACAGCCGTTCTGAGCGCCTTTTTCGCGCAGCAGGCGAGTCAGCTTACGGGTATCGATATCGGCAATGGCCACGATGTTATGGCGCTTAAGATAAGAAGAAAGGTCTTCCTGGCTTCTGAAGTTGCTGGCAATCAGCGGCAGGTCACGAATGACGAGGCCTTGCGCATGAACCTGGGAGGATTCTTCATCGGCTTCATTGGTGCCGACATTACCGATATGAGGATAAGTAAGAGTGACAATCTGGCGGGAGTAGGAAGGATCAGTGAGGATTTCTTGATAACCGGTCAATGAGGTATTGAAAACGACTTCACCCACTGCCGTACCCGATGCCCCAATGGCCCGACCGTGGAATTGGGTTCCGTCTTCCAGAACCAACAGCGCTGACTTAATCAAAACGTCCTCCAGGGAATAAACATTCAATTTATTCGCATATTAATTCAAAACCAGCGGCTGAATCAAATGCAAAAAGTGCCTGCCCTACGGATTTTTGGCAAACGGCGGCATTCTAGAGACAAGCCGGGTAAAAGTCTACCTTAAGACGAAGTTTTTATGTCTATTTTGCCGCTCAGAGTAAAAAGATCTGATTTGAAGGTCAAAACAATCAGCTAACCTGGGAAAAGTAACCGATTGCCGACCATGAATACTGGAAAAGTGGCGAGATGAGAGTAAAAAAGTAGACCGAATGGTCAAAATTAACATTACGACAACACAAAAACGATAGATAAATTGATTTTATTGGCAATAATTAAGACTTAAACAACCAAGCCCACATAAAAACAAAAGGGTGATATAAATCACCCTAAAATCAAACAATTAAAAACAAACAACCACATTTATAAGGATATATTTAACTACAAATTATTGAGGTCAAGCACGTCTCGCATATCAAAAATACCGTTCTTTTTACCTTTAAGCCATGAGGCAGAACGAACTGCACCATTAGCAAAAGTCATGCGGCTTGAAGCCTTGTGGGTAATCTCAACGCGCTCGCCAATATCTGCAAACATCGCGGTATGTTCACCGACAATGTCGCCCGCACGCACGGTAGCAAAACCGATTGTGCCAGGCACTCGCTCGCCGGTATGGCCTTCACGAGAATAAACCGCGCAATCTTTCAGATTTTTGTCCATCGCCTGAGCAATCGCCTCACCCATTGCCAGCGCGGTGCCGGAAGGTGCATCTACTTTGTAGCGGTGGTGCGCCTCAATAATTTCGATGTCGGCGTAGTCGCCCATCACTTTGGCCGCTTTCTCCAGCAGCTTCAGCATCACATTCACGCCCACGCTAAAGTTTGCCGCGAAGACAATAGGGATCTCACGAGAAGCATCGCTGATAGCCTGCTTACCGGCATCATCAAAGCCGGTCGTGCCGATAACCATCCCTTTGGCGTGCTTAACGCAAAACGCCAGGTGGGCTAACGTTCCTTCCGGACGGGTAAAATCGATAAACACATCGAAGTCGTTCACCACAGTGTCGAGGCTGTCGCTAACCAGCACGCCGGTTTTCGCCACACCGGCCAGTTCACCAGCGTCGCTGCCAACCAGAGAAGAGCCTGGACGCTCGAGCGCCGCGCCAAGCTGAACACCGTCCTGCTGCAAAGCGGCCTGAATCAGCTGGCGTCCCATACGCCCGCCCGCTCCCGCGATGGCTACGCGAATTTGTGCATCATGCATATCATTACTCTTTGGTTAAATAATTCGTAGAAACGCTCTCAGGTTAACCAGCCCGCAGCCGGGCCGCCAGCCGAAAACACCCATAATTAGAATTTACTGTCATGGCCCCTGTGTTATCAATAACAGCCATAAAAACCTTACTTTTACCAGGATTAAATGGCGGTTAAAAAAGCTCAGGTTTTCCCGCTAACGAGAGCGCCGAGAGTAATAGAATACGCGACAGCACACCTTATGGCTGATGCAGCGAAAGAGAATGTGCTGCGAAAGGGTTCATTCGAAGCGCTCAGACAAGCGCATAATTGACCGCTAGCTGCCCTTTTTTAACTTTCATGCCGGTAACGGTGATGCCATTAATCTCTGTCAGCGTTTCAACGTGGGTGCCACCGCACAGATAAGCTGGCAACTCGCCGAACCCTACTTTGCGCCTGCCGTCTTCAAATGCAATCGACCTGCTCAATTTCCCCTCCAACCAAGGCTGAACGATCGCCAGCAGCTTTTCCGCAGTAGGTACAGGAGCATTTTCTTTGCTCACAAAGGTGATACGCCCTTCGCCAGGCCATTGGTGCGCCTTAACGGGCTGCCAGCCGCATTCTTCACCCGCATACCCCACCAGATGCCCGGAAGTGTGCCAACGCGAATGCAGCAGACGAGTCACCGCATCGACGCGTAGCTCAACCTCAGCAAGATCAAGAGGCTGCTGCAGGATGTGTAGTACGTTTTCACCCCGTTGCATTACCGCCTCAACGGGTACGCCGGCAATCCAGCCTTTGTCGGCCGGCTGCCCTCCTCCCTGTGGATGAAAAAGCGTTCGGTCCAGCTCAATCGCATAGCGGCCGTCAGATTCAGCCGTACAGCTAACCACCCTTGCGCGGCCTTTGGTGATATCACTCGAGTAATAAAGTCGTTCAGTCATCATGTTCTCCTCATAGTCAGAAGAGTATATTGCGTTTATCAATATCGATAATCTGCCTTTCAAACAATGAACCTTTGCCTGGTAAGCACAAATGAATCTGACCTTACTTCCCGATCTCGCCACTTTTGTGACCATTGTTGAGCAGGGCAGTTTTTCCGCCGCTGCCAGAATAGCGGGAACAACACCCTCTGCTATCAGCCGCAGCGTCTCACGCCTTGAACGGGAGATGGGATGTAAATTGCTGCATCGTTCGACGCGAAAACTGGCCCTGAGCGATACGGGTAAAACGGTCTATCAGCATGCGCTGGAGATGCTGGAGGCGGCCAGGCAGGCGATGGATAGGGGAAGTAGCCTGCAGACGGTGGTCCAGGACCGATTGACGCTCAGCGTACCAAAGGCGGTGGGGCATTTTGTTATCCATCCGCTAATCCCGACGTTTCTGGCCCGCTATCCCAGGGTAAATGTCAGCCTGCGCCTTGAAGACCGTTATATGGATCTGATTGATGACGGCGTTGATCTGGCACTACGCATCACAGACAGCCCGTCTCCTGGCCTGTACGGCAAACCGCTAATGCCTATCGCACATATTATTTGCGCCACCCCGGAGTACCTGCATCTGCACGGTACTCCACAACAACCAGGAGATTTGCGCCAGCATAGCTGCATTAGCCTGGGAGAAACGCCGGCTGATTCGCGCTGGAAGTTTCGCCGGCCGGGCAAGACGGAGACGGTACAAACCCACGGGCGCTATGCGGCAAACCATACGGGAGTCAGGCTGGATGCGGTTAAGCGTAATCTGGGGATTGGCAGCCTGCCGCTGTTTACCGCGCGCGATGCGCTGGCCCGCGGCGAAATAGTGCAGGTGCTGCCGGACTGGGAGTTTATCAGCGCCTATACCGGCGAACTGTGGCTATTGTGGACACGAAACCAGCATATGCCAGGCCCGATGCGGGCGATGATCGACTATCTGAGCGAAGAGATAGCCACTCACGGCGCCAGCGCCAGCACCTCAGAGACCCAGGCCTGAAAACCGGGAACATCAATATCCAATGCAACCTGCGCATTCGTCGGGCGTTCCAGACGGTGCTCAAGATCCACCACCGTCGTTCCGCTGGTATAAGTACCGTGTGTCTCTACCGCGACGAAACAAGGATAGGTTTGAAACAATTCAGGTTTAACCAGCCACGCAATGGCGGTCAAATCATGCATTCTCAGCCCGGTTTCCATACTGCCGCTGCGGTAATGGCTGAACAATGCATGCAGCATTTTCCCGGTGCGATTGAGCTCAGGCAGGCGAGCCAGATACTCAGGAGAAAGCATGGCCCGATTGGTGACATCCAGCCCGCACATGACTATCTCCAGACCGCTCTCAAAAATACGGGCAGCGGCTTCAGGATCAATAGCGATGTTGAATTCGGCCGTCGGCGTAAAGTTACCCCGGCCCGCAGATCCGCCCATCATCACCAGCCGTTTGATTTTCGCTTTACACGCCGGGTATTGAGTCAGCAGCAAAGCGACGTTAGTCAGCGGGCCAATGGTGACCAAAGTAACCGGCTCATCGCTGTTTATCAGGCAATCGTACATAGCCTGAAATGCGGGCACCGGCAGCGCATGACGAGACGTTTCGGTAAAGACATAACCTTCCATCCCCGATTCGCCGTGCACGTAGGCCGCATCCCGCAATGGACGCAGCAGCGGTACCGAAGCACCTCTGGCAACGGGCGTATCTTCTTGCCAAAACTCCAGCAGCTGCAGCGCATTACGCGTGGTTTTATCCACCGACACATTACCGGCGACGGTCGTAATCAGCTTCAAATCCAGCTGGGGTGCAAACAGGGCTGCTGCAATGGCAACCGCATCGTCGATACCGGGATCGGTATCAAGAATAATCGGGGTTCTGGTCATGCTTTTCTCCATAAAAAATGCCAGCGGGCATACACCAGCTGGCATCTTCTCATAAACAGAAATCGACGACGCTAGTCTACTTCACGTATGTCGACTCGCAGCTCACGCGGTACTTCAAAAACAATGTTCTCTTCGCGCCCGGTCAGCTCCTGGGCTTCGCTGCCGCCCAGCTCGCGCAGGCGGGTGATGACGTTCTGCACCAGCACGTCCGGTGCAGAAGCCCCGGCGGTAACGCCGACGCAATTGGCCTCTTTTACCCAGGCCTCCTGGATATCCGCGGCGTCATCAATCAGGTAGGCCGCTTTCCCCATCCGTTGTGCCAGTTCGGCAAGGCGATTAGAGTTAGAGGAGTTTTTAGACCCCACGACCAGCACCACATCCGCTTCATTAGCCAGCGCACGCACCGCTTCCTGACGGTTAGTGGTGGCATAGCAAATGTCGTCTTTACGCGGGCCGATGATCTTCGGGAAGCGCTTGCGCAGGGCGTCAATCACGTCCGAAGTATCGTCCACGGAAAGCGTGGTCTGGGTCATAAACGACAGGTTGCTTTCGTCTTTAACCTCAAGCGTCCAGACATCATCCGGCGACTCAACCAGGTACATTCCGCCTTTCGGGTTGCTGTACTGGCCCATGGTGCCTTCGACTTCCGGGTGACCGGCATGGCCAATCAGAATGGACTCTTCGCCACGACGGCTCGCACGCGCCACTTCCATATGCACTTTGGTCACCAGCGGGCAGGTGGCATCGAAGACCGTCAGCTCGCGGCTTTTGGCTTCGTTACGCACCGCCTGAGAAACACCGTGCGCCGAGAAAATCAGGATCGCGCCGTCCGGCACTTCGCTGATTTGCTCGATGAAAATCGCCCCGCGCTCGCGCAGGCTGTCCACCACGTAGCGGTTATGCACCACTTCGTGGCGAACGTAGATTGGTGCGCCGTAAATCTGCAGCGCGTTTTCGACAATGCTGATAGCGCGGTCGACCCCAGCACAAAAGCCTCTGGGATTAGCCAACAGGATCTGCATTCAACGCCTCCAGTACCGGATTAACTTCCAGTACTTCAATATCAAAATGGATAGTCTGCCCGGCCAGCGGATGGTTAAAGTCGACGGTAATCGAGTCGCCGTTAACTTCACGCACCACGCCCGGCATTTCGCTGCCATCCATTGCGGTAAACAGCATAATGGCACCCGGCTCCGGCTCGCCCGCATCAACGAATTCGCGACGCGAGAAGTATTGGATCATATCCGGACTTGGGATGCCAAAAGCCGCCTCTGGCGCAAGCGAAAACGCTTTTTTATCGCCAGCCTTCAGGCCAACCAGCTGGTCTTCCAGACCCGGGGACAGTGTCTCATCCCCAAGGCGGAACAGCGCAGGCTTACCGTTGGCACGGGTCGACTCCGCGGTGGAGCCATCTTCAAGCTTCAGCGTGAAATGCACCAGCACCGCGCTGTTGCTCTGTACAGACTCAGCCATGGGTTACCCTTTTTGCTTTGCGGGCTTATCGGAGGAGACAAAGAAACCCTCCAGCACAATCAGCGCCGCGCCGATACAGATTGCGGTATCGGCCAGATTGAAGGTGGCAAAGTGCCAGTCGCCAACGTAGAAATCGATCATGTCGACGACAAAGCCGTGCCACAAGCGATCGAACAGATTGCCGAGCGCACCGCCAATGATTAACGCATAGGCGATGTTATTCAGCTTCTGACTCGCCTTAGCGCGATACATCATCCACACCAGCGCCACGCAGATACCGATAGCGATACCCGCGAAGAACCAGCGCTGCCAGCCGCCTTTGTCGGCCAGGAAGCTAAATGCCGCGCCATAGTTACGGGCGTAGTGCAAATTCAGGGACGGGAACAGTGACACCGTATCCCCCAGCATGAAGTGCTGGAGGATCAGATATTTACTGCCCAGATCCACAATCAGAACGACCACCACCAGCCACAGCCAGCGCAATCCGGTAGAGAAAATGGGTTTCATCAAGCAAACTTACGTTGTTCGCCGTCACCGGCTACGTTGCTGACACAGCGGCCGCAGATTTCTGCGTGTTCCGCTACCTGACCGATATCGGTAGTGTAATGCCAGCAGCGCGGGCACTTCTCACCGTCGGCTTTACGCAAAGCCACTTTCAACCCCTTGAGGATTTCGCTCTGCTGAGCGTCTTCGCTCGCCTGCGCATAATCGGCAACCGCAGCACCGGAGGTCAACAGGACAAATCGCAATTCATCGCTCAGGCTGTTCAGCTTAGTCGCCAGCGCATTGTCGGCATACAGCGTCACTGCCGCTTCCAGAGAGCCACCGATACGCTTATCAGCACGGGCTTGCTCAATGACTTTGTTCACTTCGCCACGCACGGTCAGCAGGGTGTCCCAGAACTCACCGTTCATCGCTTCGCTTTCCGCCAGGCCAAACAGACCTTCGTACCATTCACCGGTGAACACATATTTCTCGCGAGAACCCGGCAGGTAGCCCCAGATTTCGTCGGCGGTGAAGGACATGATCGGCGCCATCCAGCGCACCAGCGCCTCAGAGATGTGATACAACGCGGTCTGGCAGCTGCGACGCGCAACGCTGTCCGCTTTCGCGGTATACTGGCGGTCTTTAATGATGTCGAGGTAGAACGAGCCCATTTCCACGGAGCAGAAGCGCATCAGACGCTGCACAACTTCGTGGAAATCGTAGTTTTCGTAAGAGGCGATGATATCCGCCTGCGCTTCTTGCGCACAGCCAACGGCCCAGCGATCCAGCACCACCATCTCTTCCGGTTTCACCATATCGGTTTCTGGATTGAAGCCATTCAGGTTTGCCAGCAAGAAGCGCGCGGTGTTACGGATACGACGATAAGCGTCAGCGGAACGTTTCAGAATCTCGTCAGAAACTGCCATTTCACCGGTGTAGTCGGTAGACGCCACCCACAGACGCAGAATGTCCGCACCGAGCTTGTTCATCACGTCCTGCGGGCTAACTGTGTTGCCGATGGACTTGGACATTTTACGGCCCTGACCATCAACGGTGAAGCCGTGGGTCAGTACCTGGCGGTAAGGCGCTTTGCCTTTCATTGCCGTGGAGATCATCAGGGAGGACATAAACCAGCCGCGGTGCTGATCGGAGCCTTCCAGGTACATATCCGCAGAATGGCCGTTAAACTCAGGGCGCGCGTCGACCACGGAGTAATTGGTTGACCCGGAGTCGAACCACACGTCCAGGGTATCAGGCACTTTCACGTAGCTGTCGGCGTCGTCGCCCATGATGTCGCGCGGGTCGAGATCCCACCACGCCTGGATGCCGTCCTGTTCAACGCGCTTAGCCACTTCTTCCATCAGCTCAAGCGAACGTGGGTGCAGCTCTTCAGTCTCTTTATGTACGAACAGAGACATCGGCACGCCCCAGGTACGCTGACGCGAGATACACCAGTCAGGGCGATTCGCTACCATAGATTCGATACGTGCCTGGCCCCAGTCAGGGATCCACTGCACGCCTTTGATCTCTTTCAGAGACTGCGCGCGCAGGCCTTTCTGATCCATGCTGATAAACCATTGCGGGGTGGCACGGAAGATGATAGGCGTTTTGTGGCGCCAGCAGTGTGGGTAGCTGTGCAGCAGTTTTTCAACGTGCAGCAGAGCGCCTTTATCACGCAGGATGTTGACGATCAGGTCGTTAGCCTTGAACACCTGAACGCCGTCGAGGCCTTCGTAGGTGCCCGGCAGATAGCTGCCGTCCGGGCCAACCGGGTTAGCAATTTCCAGACCGTATTTCTGGCTGATGGTGTAGTCGTCCGGGCCATGGCCACCGGCGGTATGTACCGCGCCGGTACCCGCATCCAGCGTGACGTGATCGCCAAGGATTGCCGGGACGTCAAAGCCCATGAACGGATGTTTGAAGCGCAGCAGCTCAAGTTCAGCACCTTTCACGGTACCGAGGATCTGGTAATCGGTGATGGCAGCACGCTTCAGCACGCTCTCCAGCAGATCTTTCGCCACGATCAGCGCCTGGCCTTCAATCTGCACCAGCACGTAGTCGAACTCCGCGCCCAGGGAGATAGCGCGGTTAGCCGGTAATGTCCACGGCGTGGTGGTCCAGATAAGCAGGGAGACCGGGCCATTGACGGCTGAAGCACCAAATTTAGCGTTTACCGCATCAACATCCACGGCGTTGAACGTCACGTCGATAGACGGGGACGTTTTGTCGTAGTACTCGACTTCCGCTTCTGCCAGCGCAGAGCGGCAGTCAACGCACCAGTGAACCGGTTTAGCCCCTTTATGCAGGTGGCCGTTACCGATGATTTTACCCAGCGCACGAATGATGTTGGCTTCGGTATTGAAGTCCATGGTCAGGTATGGACGAGACCAGTCGCCCAGCACGCCCAGACGGATAAAGTCTTCGCGCTGGCCATCCACCTGCTCGGCGGCATATTTGCGGCACGCGGCACGGAACTCGGCGGCAGACACTTTCTCACCAGGTTTGCCGATCAGTTGCTCAACTTTCAGTTCAATCGGCAGACCGTGGCAGTCCCAGCCCGGAACATACGGGGAATCGAAGCCGGCCAGCCCTTTGGACTTGATAATAATATCTTTCAGAATCTTGTTAACTGAGTGACCAATGTGAATGCTACCGTTCGCATAAGGAGGGCCATCATGCAAAATAAAGGATTTTTTGCCCTTCTTCGCATTACGGATGATGCCGTACAGATCGTCATCATTCCAACGCGCCAGCATACCCGGTTCGCGCTTGGCTAAATCGCCGCGCATCGGGAACCCTGTTTCAGGCAAATTTAGGGTAGATTTAAAGTCACTCATTAGATTCTCGGTTCCGTATTTCGGTTAGCCTTTCAGGCATTTGACTCAAAAAATTCTCGGGCTGATACCACATCTCTGGCGATTTGCGCCTTCAGCTCATCGAGTGAAGCAAATCGCTGCTCATTACGTATCTTTTTACGCAGCACTACTTCTATATGGCGACCATAAAGGTCCATTACAACATCCAAAAGATGGACTTCAAGCTGCTGGCGTATGCCCGCCACCGTAGGGCGAGTGCCAATGTTTGCCACGCCAGCAATCGGCTTTTCACCGAGGCCTGAGACTTCAACCGCATAAACCCCTTTGACCGGGGAGACATGGCGGCGCAGCGGCAGGTTCGCCGTAGGGAAGCCAATAGTGCGGCCCAGCTCATCGCCGTGCACTACGCGACCGGAGATCATGAACGGATGCCCCAACAGGCTTTCGGCCTGCTGTAGATCGTCATCGGCCAGCGCCTGGCGTACCGCTGTACTGCTAATACGGACACCCCCCTCGCAAAACGTTTGGGTGCTGGTGATATCAAAACCGTATTCGCAGCCAGCCTTCTGTAATAACAAGAAATCCCCCTGGCGACCAGCACCAAAGCGGAAATCATCACCCACCGCGAGGAATTTCACCCCAAGGCGGTCGACCAACAGGTCGCTAACAAAATTTTGCGCACTTAGCGCGGCGAAACGACGGTCAAAGCGCACACACAGAACATAGTCCACGCCGCACTCGGCCAGATAGCGCAGTTTTTCTCGTAGACGAGTCAGGCGGGCTGGCGCTTTTTCCGGTGCAAACAATTCGAGCGGTTGGGGCTCGAAAATCATGATCATTACCGGGAGGTTGCGCGCACGCCCCTCTTCACACAGGCCCTTCAACAGCGCCTGATGGCCACGATGCACGCCATCGAAATTACCAATGGTGAGTACACACCCGTGGTGCTCCCGGCGCAGATTATGTATACCGCGTATCAGCTTCATGGCTGGCTCAAAACAGTGGAAATTGGCGGATTATACCAACTACCGCGATTAAGGTTAACCGGCGATTGCCGCCTTTAACGTAAAGCTTGAATGAATTCATTGTGCTGGGAAGGGCTTTGCACCCACCTCGTATTTGTCTTGACGAATTTTGATGCGAAAGACTGTATTCCCAAGCCCGATGCTGGTAGAATCCGCGCCATCACACGTAAGAGGTGTCGGAAATTTAACGACGCTTATTTGCACAAATCCATTGACAAAAGAAGGCTAACGGGGCATATTCCTCGGCCTTTGAATTGTCCACATAGATCATATTTGGGAGTTGGACCTTGGCTAATATCAAATCAGCTAAGAAACGTGCTGTACAGTCTGAAAAGGCTCGTAAGCACAACGCAAGCCGTCGCTCTATGATGCGTACTTTCATCAAGAAAGTATACGCAGCGATTGAAACTGGCGACAAAGCTGCTGCACAGAAAGCATTTAACGAAATGCAACCAATCGTGGATCGTCAGGCTAGCAAAGGTCTGATCCACAAAAACAAAGCTGCGCGTCATAAAGCTAACCTGACTGCGCAAATCAACAAACTGGCTTAATCGCTCGTTTGCTGTCGCTTTGATAAAAAAACCGGCTAACGCCGGTTTTTTTATCTCTGCAATTCAGTCCACCTTAAACAACGCCGAATAGTCCTTGCTGCAGATGCGCTGCACCGCAGGATGCTGGATCATGCGTTCAGCGAAAATCGCATGATACTCCTCCAGAACGCTATCCATTCTGCCGACCTCGACGATATCATCATCGTTATAGATATCCTGCGCATACAGCGTGGGAGCCACAAAGATAGCGTTGTGCGCTGCGCCAAACGCTTTCATCAGGGCGGCATCATCAAACTCGCCCAATATCTCAATCTTCAGCCCCTGAATGTTAATCCAGTTAAGCAACTTACGCCCCAGCATTGAACGGCGCCCGGGAATAAGCAAACGACGGGTTTCAAGACAGGCCGGAAAAGGTTGTTCCGGCGCAGGCCCCTTGCACCAGAAGCTGATACCGCACTCGCCAAGCTTCACTGAAAACAACCCCTCTTGCTGGGTAGAATCAATCGGGCAATCTGAAATGATCATATCCAGCTTATGCTGGCTCAACTGCTCGAGCAGCATTTCATGGGTCGATTCAAAACAGCGCAAGTGAATTTGCTCATCTTCAACCACTGCCGCGTCCAGCACGCCGCTCACCAGGCGCTTGGATAACGCATCCGCGACGCCAACATCAAACAGAATATTCGCCTCTTTACGGTAGTTAACGATATCCAGCATTTCCTGGCTTAAGGTAAACATTCTGTCGGCGTAGCGAAAGACAAGCTGCCCCAGCTCTGAAGGCACAAGCCCCCTTCCCTGACGGCGAAATAATTTCCCCTGCAGGCGCTCTTCAAGCGCTTTAATTTGCCCGGTGATCGTTTGCGGAGTCAGGAACAACGCTTCGGCAGCACCGACGACTGACCCCTCTTTGCAGACGTGCCAGAAATAATAAAGATGGTTGTAATTAATATGGGACATGCCCTTCACTCCCTGAGAGTTAATCCATTATCGGGTCATCAGACGATGACCCGTTTACCAGTACCGTCATGAAGTCGCCTTAGGCAACCGTGCTTTTAGCATGGTAAAACCTACGACAGCTGAAAGTAACGACCCCAGCAAAATCCCCAGCTTCGCCCAGGTAATCAGCTCGGCATCCACGTCGCCAAATGCCAGCGAGGCGATGAAAATCGACATCGTAAAACCAATGCCGCACAGCACGCCCACCGCCATAATATCCCTGAAGCTTGTGCCCTCCGGCAGCGAGGCAAACTTAAACTTAAGCGCCAGCCAGCAGAACAGACTAATGCCCAGCGGCTTACCGATAAACAACCCGGCAATAATGCCGAGCGGTAGCAGAGATGTCAGCCCCTGCAGCGTCACCCCGTTTAGTGAAACCCCGGCGTTGGCAAAAGCAAACAGCGGCAGGATCAGGAAAGCAACCCAGGGATGCAGCACGTGCTCCAGCTCCTGAGCGGGCGAGCGCCCTTTATGCTCTTTTAGCGGGATGAAGAAGCCAATAATCACACCGGCAAGTGTGGCATGCACGCCTGATTTTAATACCGCCGTCCAAAGTATTATGCCAACCAGTATATAGACGCCGGTTCGACGGACGTTAAACAGGTTCAGTAATGCCAGAGCAACAATCGCCGCCGCCGCAACGCCCAACGACATCATCGAGAGATCGTGGGTATAAAACAGCGCGATAATCACAATTGCCCCGAGGTCATCGATAATCGCCAGCGCCATCAGGAAGACCTTCAGCGCCAGCGGAACGCGGTTGCCCAGCAGCGCCAGGATCCCTAAAGCAAACGCGATGTCGGTTGCTGCCGGAATAGCCCAACCTTCACGCGTTACCGGATCGGCATAGTTAAAAGCCAGATACAGTAGGGCCGGAACCACCATCCCGCCCAGAGCGGCAATGACGGGAAACGCAGCCTGACGGCGATCGGCTAATGAACCGATAACCATTTCCCGCTTCACCTCCAGGCCAATCATCAGAAAGAAAATCGCCATCAGGGCGTCGTTGACCCACAGCAGCAGATTTTTACTGATATCCAGCGGCCCTATTCGCACCTCAACAGGCGTGGCAAGGAAAGCCTCGTAGCCACCGCTGGTCGAGCCCATATTGGCAAGTAACATCGCCAGCGCGGCGGCAACAATCAAAAAAATACCGCCTGCGGCATCATTTTGAAAAAAACGTTGCAGATTTTTAGTCATTATTTCACCCAGTTATCTAAGCAGCCAATTCATCCTGAACACTATTATGGTAGCCAGCATAGCGACAATGATACATCGATAAAATCAGCTTATATGGCAAGCATAGATCGTAAAAACCGAGCATTTATAGGCGACATAAAAAAACCTGAACCGAATGAAGCAGTTCAGGTTTTTTCGACATTGGAGCCGGAAGAAATCAGCGGGTCAAATCGTCAAAGAATTTCTTCACGCCGTCGAAGAAACTCTTAGAACGCGGGCTGTTATTCGCCCCCGTAGGCCCACCGAAGCTCTCTTCTAAATCACGAAGCAGCTTTTTCTGTTTTTCGTTCAGGCTAACCGGTGTCTCGACGACAACGCGGCACAGCAGATCGCCCTGAGCACCACCGCGTACCGATTTCACACCTTTACCACGCATTCTGAACAGCTTGCCGGTTTGTGTCTCATTCGGCACCTTCAGCTTAACGCGGCCATCAAGCGTAGGGACTTCAATTTCCCCACCCAGCGCGGCCATCGCAAAGTTGATCGGCACTTCGCAGTACAGGTTATTACCTTCACGCTCAAAGATTGGGTGCTGTTTCACCTGAACCTGAACGTACAGATCGCCTGATGGTGCGCCGTGTTCACCCGCTTCACCTTCGCCAGAAAGACGAATACGGTCGCCGGTGTCCACGCCAGCCGGGATTTTTACCGACAGCGTTTTGGTTTTCTCTACGCGACCGTGGCCGTGGCAGCTGTTGCACGGATCTTTAATGATGGTGCCGCGGCCCTGGCAATGAGGACAGCTTTGCTGCACGGTAAAGAAACCCTGACGCATCTGTACCTGGCCCTGCCCGTGGCAGGTTGGACAGGTCTGCGGGGAAGAACCTTTTTTCGCGCCGCTGCCGTGGCAAACCTCACACTCTTCCAGCGTCGGGATACGGATCTCTTTGGTGACGCCACGAACCGCTTCTTCAAGCGTTAAGTCCATGTTGTAGCGCAGGTCCGCACCACGGGACGCACGTTGACGGCGTCCGCCACCAAAAATGTCGCCAAATACGTCGCCAAAGATATCGCTGAAGTCCGCACCGCCGCCGCCAAAGCCGCCACCGCCGCCCATACCGCCCTGCTCAAACGCAGCGTGGCCGTACTGATCGTAGGCCGCACGTTTTTGATCGTCGGTGAGGATCTCGTAGGCTTCTTTGATCTCTTTGAACTTCGCCTCGGCCTCTTTATCACCCTGGTTACGGTCCGGATGGAACTTCATCGCCAGGCGCTTGTAGGCTTTTTTGATTTCACGCTCATCCGCTGACTTCGGAACGCCTAAAACCTCGTAATAGTCTCTCTTCGCCATCTCTTTTTTCTGCCCTTAACATACGAGCACGGGCGTGGAGTAAACTCCGCGCCCGTGCCGGTTAATTACCCTGCATCAGGGCGATTATTTTTTATCTTTAACTTCTTCGAACTCGGCATCAACAACATCGTCGTCTTTGCCAGCGTTAGCGCTGCCTGCATCTGCGGCATTGCCAGCCTGCTGCTCAGCGTGCTGCTGCTGAGCCAGTTCCATCAGCTTCTGAGAAACCTGAGCCAGCGCCTGCATTTTGGCTTCGATGTCCGCTTTATCTTCGCCTTTCAGAGACGCTTCCAGCGCGGTCAGCGCAGACTCGATCGCAGTTTTGTCGTCAGCCGGCAGTTTGTCACCAGCTTCTTCAACCTGCTTACGGGTGCTGTGCAGCAGATGGTCACCCTGGTTACGGGTCTGAACCAGCTCTTCGAACTTACGGTCAGCTTCGGCGTTTGCTTCTGCATCACGTACCATTTTCTCGATTTCTTCTTCGTTCAGACCGGAAGAAGCCTTGATGGTGATCTTCTGCTCTTTACCGCTATTTTTATCTTTCGCGGAAACGTGCAGGATACCGTCAGCATCGATATCAAAGGTCACTTCGATCTGCGGCATACCGCGCGGTGCCGGGCTGATCCCATCCAGGTTGAACTGACCCAGTGATTTGTTATCGGAGGCGCGTTTACGCTCCCCCTGAATCACGTGAATGGTTACCGCAGACTGGTTGTCTTCCGCGGTAGAGAACACCTGGCTGTGCTTGGTCGGAATAGTGGTGTTTTTGTTGATCAGCGCAGTCATCACGCCGCCCATGGTTTCGATACCCAGAGACAGAGGGGTAACGTCCAGCAGCAGTACGTCTTTCACTTCACCCGTCAGAACACCACCCTGAACCGCTGCACCGATAGCAACAGCTTCATCCGGGTTAACGTCTTTACGCGGCTCTTTACCAAAGAACTCGGCAACTTTTTTCTGCACCATTGGCATACGCGTCTGCCCGCCGACCAGGATAACGTCCTGAATATCGGAAACGGACAGGCCAGCATCCTGCAGTGCAACTTTCAGCGGCTCGATAGAACGGTTTACCAGGTCTTCAACCAGGGATTCCAGTTTCGCACGGGTCACTTTGATGTTCATGTGTTTTGGACCGGTCGCGTCTGCAGTGATGTACGGCAGGTTCACGTCGGTCTGCTGCGCGGAAGAAAGCTCGATTTTCGCTTTTTCTGCCGCTTCTTTCAGGCGCTGCATGGCCAGCGGATCGTTACGCAGGTCAATGCCCTGATCTTTCTTAAACTCGTCAACGAGGTAGTTAATCATGCGGCTATCGAAGTCTTCACCACCCAGGTGGGTATCACCGTTGGTTGCCAGTACTTCGAAGGTTTTTTCACCGTCAACTTCGTCGATTTCGATAATGGAGATATCGAAGGTACCACCACCGAGGTCGTAAACCGCGATAGTGCGGTTACCCACTTCTTTATCCAGACCGTAAGCCAGCGCGGCAGCGGTTGGTTCGTTGATGATACGTTTGACTTCCAGACCTGCGATACGGCCGGCGTCTTTCGTTGCCTGACGCTGAGCATCGTTGAAGTAAGCAGGTACGGTGATAACAGCTTCGGTTACCGGCTCACCCAGGTAATCTTCCGCGGTTTTCTTCATTTTCTTCAGCACTTCAGCAGAGATCTGCGGCGGTGCCATTTTCTGACCTTTTACGTCAATCCATGCGTCGCCGTTGTCAGCGCCGATGATTTTGTAAGGCATGATGGCTTCATCACGCTGCACTTCTTCGTCCTGGAAGCGACGGCCAATCAGGCGTTTGATCGCAAACAGAGTGTTTTGCGGGTTAGTCACTGCCTGACGTTTAGCCGGCTGACCTACCAGGATTTCGCCGTCCTGAGTGTAAGCAATGATAGAAGGCGTGGTGCGGTCGCCCTCGGCGTTCTCCAGCACACGAGCAGTTGTACCATCCATAATCGCGACACAAGAGTTGGTTGTCCCCAGGTCGATACCAATAATTTTACCCATCTAAACGTCTCCACTAAAAATTCGTCATCATGTGGTTGTGAACCTGTTATGCGGGCAAAAGCATCTGTTTCAACTGCCCGAAGCGTTTTTTTTCAGGTCCGCCAACTGCGGTTGCATACAAGATGGGGTCGCAACGCCTGCCATCAAGGGGCAGGTGAAAAAAAATTTTCTGCTTTCCCCCCGCTCAGATCATAGACGGCGACGTGCAGCCTGATTATTATGCCGCGCCCGCAACCGGACTCCCGGCTGCGTGGCATTAATTGACATTACATTTCAGATGAATTTTTCAGAGGAACTATGGGCAACACTAAGTTGGCTAATCCAGCTCCCCTGGGCTTAATGGGCTTCGGCATGACCACCATTTTGCTCAACCTGCATAACGCAGGTATTTTTGGTTTTGACGTTACTATCCTCGCGATGGGGATTTTCTACGGTGGGATCGCGCAAATCTTCGCGGGCCTGCTGGAGTTTAAAAAAGGGAACACTTTCGGTTTAACCGCCTTCACCTCTTACGGCTCTTTCTGGCTGACGCTGGTGGCGATTCTGCTGATGCCTAAAATGGGCCTGAGTGATGCGGCCAACGGCCACTTCCTCGGCGCGTACCTGGGCCTGTGGGGCGTATTCACGCTGTTCATGTTCTTCGGCACCCTGAAAGCGCCACGCATGCTGCAGTTCGTGTTTGCCAGCCTGACCGTGCTGTTTGCCCTGCTGGCGATTGGCCACCTGGCGGATAACGAAGCTATCGTTAAGGTTGCTGGCTGGATTGGCCTGGTTTGTGGCGCAAGCGCTATCTACCTCGCAATGGGTGAAGTGCTGAACGAGCAGTTTGGCCGCACCGTGCTGCCAATCGGCGAAAAACACTAATCTTCCTTTAGCGGAAACTAAAACGCGGAGCCCTGCTCCGCGTTGAAACTACTGGCAAAATTGACTGTTTTAAACAGGGTTGTACTCAGACCTAATAAAAACAATGAATTATGTTCTCTGGTTTGCCCAAACAGTCGAAAACCACGTTTTTCGACTGTTTGTCATCAATCTAAACGCGGAGCCCTGCTCCGCGTTTTTTTATTCAGGACGAAGTAAATGCCCCTTCTTCTATCTCATCCTGATGATGAATATCCTTTCTTAACCAAATTCCCATCACCAACCCCACGATAGCCAGCGCCAGCACGTACCAGGCCGGAGCCATCGGTGAAACACCCATCAGCATGGTCACCGCAATCGGCGTCAGGCCGCCGAAAATGGCATACGACAAGTTGTAAGAGAAGGATATGCCGGTGAAACGAACCTGTGCCGGAAACGCCCGCACCATGACAAACGGCACCGCGCCAACCACGCCCACGCTCAACCCGACCAGACCATACAGCAGGAAGAGATGTTCGGGATGAGTTCCGCTCAGGTGGTAAAACAACCAGCTGCACACGGCAAGCAGAACACTACCGAAGATAAAGGTTTTCCCCGCACCAAAGCGATCGGCCGCCAGCCCTGCCAGCAGGCAGCCAACACACAGCATAATCGTAGCAATGCTGTTCGCCTGCAGCGTCAGGGCTGGCGCAATACCGTGCTGTTTTTGCAGCCAAATCGGTGACATCAAAATCACCACCACGATGCAGGCGGAAAGCAGCCAGGTCAGCAGCATAGAAACGACCACCGCTTTTTTATGGCCAACTATCACCGATTTGAGCGGCAGCTCTTCGGCCAGCGCCTTACGCTGCTGCATTTCGAGGAAAACAGGCGTTTCACGCAGCCAGCGGCGCAGGTACATCGCCACCAGGCCGAAAATCCCGCCCAGGAAGAAAGGAATACGCCAGCCGCCATCGTGAATAGCCTGCTGAGTCATTGAGGTATTGATGATGGTTGCCACTACAGAACCCAGCAGAATCCCGACGGTCAGCCCCATCGTTAAGATACCGCAGGCAATACCGATGCGCTTTTCCGGAGCGTGTTCGGAAACGAACACCCAGGCTCCAGGGACTTCTCCCCCAATTGCCGCCCCCTGCAGGATACGCATCAGCAATAACAGCAACGGAGCCGCAATCCCTAATGACGCATAGGTCGGCAACAGGCCAATAGCCAGCGTCGGAACAGCCATCAGCAGAATGCTGAGGGTAAACATCTTTTTGCGCCCCACCAGATCGCCAAAATGCGCCATGACGACACCGCCCAGAGGACGCACGAGATAGCCCGCAGCAAAGATGGCGAACGTTTGCACCTGGCGCAGCCACTCAGGGATGTCAGCCGGGAAGAAAAGCTCTCCCAGTACGGCCGCAAAGAAGACGAAAATGATGAAGTCGTAGAATTCGAGTGCACCGCCGAGGGCGGCAAGCGTCAGGGTTTTATAGTCCTGGCGATTAAGAGGTCTGGCGTGCTGTTTTGACATAGGGGACCGCTTGTAAAGAGGAGTGTTAATTATTTTTTCCGTTTGTATGTAAAGCCAGAGTTACTATAACGGTTAAATGTTAACACTCCATAACAATTCGATCTTATGTCACAAAAGCTGATTATTCAGGGTTTTGTTTCGCGACGTGCGCTTTTAGGACGAAAAGCTGCTACAATCCCGGCATCGGTTTCGATATAAGGCCCATCCAGCAACTGTATACAATACGGTACACTTGCAAAAATACCCGGCACGATAACCTTCCCACTTTCTTCCTTCACGCCTTCCAGCGTCTCCTGGATAGACTTCGGCTGGCCGGGTAGGTTAAGGATCAATGCCTGCTTACGGATAACACCAACCTGACGCGAAAGGATAGCCGTCGGGACAAAATGCAGGCTGATTTGACGCATCTGTTCACCAAAGCCTGGCATCACGCGGTCTGCAACCGCAAGCGTCGCATCCGGCGTAACGTCACGGCGCGCGGGGCCGGTTCCGCCGGTGGTCAGCACCAAATGGCAGCCCATCTCATCGACCAGCTCGCAAAGCGTTTGCTCAATAATAGGCTGTTCATCGGGGATCAGGCGAGTTTGCATCTCAAAAGGCGTGGTCAGGGTGTTTTCCAGCCATTCCTGCAGCGCAGGGATGCCCTTGTCCTGGTACACACCGCTGGAAGCGCGGTCAGAAATGGACACAAGTCCAATGCGTAAGGTATTCATAAAGTTTCCGGAAATCAGCAAGCCTGAGCGGAATGATACACGGCGAAAGAGGATGCAGACAGGGGAAGCGGTGAAAAGCGTGGCCGACAGGCGCCGGCCACGGAAATGGTTACAGCAGGTCGCCGATCATTTTTTCCAGTTTTTCCTGGTCGATAGCAAACTTACGGATACCGTCCGCCAGTTTGTCTACGGCCATTGGGTCCTGGTTATGCTGCCACAGGAACTGGGACTCGGTGATGCGCTCAGGGCGCGCCTTCACTTCACCGCTATAGCTCAGCTTACGCTCGATTGCGCCTTCGCTTTCTGCCAGCTCTTTCAGCAGGGCAGGTGCGATGGTCAGACGGTCACAGCCAGCCAGCTCGATGATTTCACCGACGTTACGGAAGCTTGCGCCCATCACCACGGTTTCATAGCCGTGCTGCTTGTAGTACTGGTAGATTTCGGTCACGGACACCACGCCCGGATCTTCCTGCGGCGCATACTCTTTCTTGTCGGTGTTAGCTTTGTACCAGTCCAGGATACGGCCCACGAACGGAGAAATCAGGAACACGCCAGCTTCTGCACAGGCACGAGCCTGAGCGAAGGAGAACAGCAGGGTCAGGTTACAGTTGATGCCTTCTTTTTCCAGCTGCTCTGCAGCGCGGATGCCCTGCCAGGTAGAAGCCAGTTTAATCAGAATGCGATCGTTGCTGATGCCGGCGTCGTTATAGAGCTTGATCAGGTGTTTCGCTTTAGCGATGCTGGCTTCGGTGTCATAAGACAGGCGAGCATCAACTTCGGTAGAAATACGGCCAGGGATCAGCTTCAGAATTTCCAGGCCGATGTTCACAGCCAGCTTATCGGAAGCGTCAATCACCTGCTGAGCACGGTCGTTGCTCTGGCTACGCGCCCAGGTAATCGCTTCGTCAATCAGTTTGCGGTACTCAGGGATCTGCGCTGCGTTAAGGATCAGAGAAGGGTTGGTAGTAGCATCTTGCGGCTGGTACAGCTTCATTGCCGCGATATCTCCGGTGTCAGCAACCACGGTGGTCAGTTGACGCAAAGAAGTCAATTTATCCGTCATAATGAGTGTTTCTCTTCAGGTGTAGCTTGTTAGGGAGATGTAACCGGTCTGACTTGATGATATCACGCCGCCCATCAGGTGCAACCGCGACAAGTGCTGTCCGTCCAGTGGACCAGAATATGATAAACTCGGCCGCCAATTTATCTGTAACGTAATGGACTGCATGGCCCGGGCCCGTCAACCTCGCCGCCATCACGCATTAACAAGAGGGACGTTAATGACAGATTTCTTATTATTTATCAACGAAGTGCTTTGGGGCTCGGTGTTGCTCTGGCTGCTGATTGGCGCAGGCATCTGGTTCACCTTCCGCAGCGGCTTCGTCCAGTTCCGCTATTTTACCCGTCTACGCATTTTCCTTCTCAACAGCAACTCAGCCGATCCTTCCGGAATATCCCCATTCCAGGCGCTCTGCACCAGCCTTGCCGCTCGCGTGGGCAGCGGAAATCTTGCGGGTATCGCGCTTGCCATCTCTGCAGGTGGTCCCGGCTCGGTTTTCTGGATGTGGGTTGCTGCAGTACTCAGCATGGCCACCGCCTTTGCAGAATGCTCGCTCGCCCAGCTCTATAAGAGCCGGGACAAAGACGGAAACTATCGCGGCGGCCCGGCCTGGTACATGGAGCGCGGCCTTGGCATGCGCTGGATGGGCGTGCTGTTTTCCGTCTTTTTGATCGTTGCCTTCGGCATGATATTTAACGCCGTTCAGGCTAACTCCATCGCTATCGCCACACACTATGCGTTTGACGTGCCAAAAATCTGGGTAGGCGTTTTCCTGGTTGCCGTCACCGCGCTGGTTATCTGGCGTGGAATGAGAACCATCGCCCGGCTCTCGCAATGGCTGGTGCCGCTGATGGCATTACTATGGGTGTGCATGAGCCTGTATGTTGTTGTCCTGCACATTGAACGCTTCCCGGAGGTGATCAGGCTGATTTTCAGCCACGCTTTTGGCTGGCATGAAGCCGCTTCAGGTGCGCTGGGCTATACCGTGAGCCAGGCCATCACCAACGGTTTTCAGCGCGGGATGTTTTCCAACGAGGCGGGCATGGGCTCCACGCCTAACGCCGCAGCCGCCGCAGCGGCATGGCCTCCACACCCGGCGACTCAGGGCGTGGTACAAATGTTTGGTGTGTTAATCGACACGCTAATCATCTGCACCGCGACCGCCGCCATCGTGCTGATGTCCGGCATGATAGACGGCATTGAAACCTCGCGTAGCGGCATTATCCTGGTTCAGCAGGCGTTTAGCTCGGCGGTTGGCGGCTGGGGTAGCGGCTTTATCGTGATAATCGTCTTCCTGTTCGCCTTCACGTCCATCATGGCGAACTACACCTACGCAGAGAACAATTTGCTGTTCCTCAACCAGGACAGCCGCGCGCTGAAATTTTTACTGCGCTTTATGGTGCTCACAATGGTGATGTTCGGTACGCAGGCCGCGCTGCCGCTGGTCTGGCAGCTGGCGGATGTCGCGATGGCCATCATGGCGATAACCAATATCACGGCGATCCTGCTGCTCTCACCCGTGGTGAAAGCGATAGCGGCGGATTATTTACGCCAGCAAAAGCTCGGGATCTCCCCAATATTCAATCCAAACCGTTTTCCTGACATTAAGAACCAGCTTGCGCCCGGCGTTTGGGACAGAGACGTTGAAAAAAAACCTTAGCTAATCGCAGCCATAGGCCGCCACGTCCGGGAAATTTGCTAAAGTAACGGCCAAACTATGCAAGGAGTGGACATGCTAATTCTTATCTCACCTGCCAAGACGCTGGATTACCAAAGCGAGCTGCCTACGGACCGCTACACACAGCCTGAACTGCTGGAATACTCCCAGCAGTTAATCAGCGTTGCCCGCAAGCTTAGCGCGCCGCAAATTGCCTCGCTGATGAGCATCAGCGACAAGCTGGCTTCGCTTAACGAAACGCGCTTCCATGAGTGGCAGCCGGCGTTCACTCCGCAAAACGCTCGCCCGGCTATTCTTGCGTTTAAAGGCGATGTTTATACCGGCCTGCAGGCCGAAGAGTTTAGCGAAGCGGACTTTGATTTCGCCCAGCAGCACCTGCGTATGCTTTCCGGACTCTACGGCGTACTGCGTCCGCTGGACCTGATGCAGCCTTACCGTCTGGAAATGGGCATCCGCCTCGAAAACCCGAAAGGCAAAGATCTTTATCACTTCTGGGGCGACACAATTACCGAGAAGCTGAACCAGGTACTGGCGACGCAGGGTGACAATGTCGTGGTAAACCTGGCGTCTGATGAATACTTTAAAGCGGTTAAGCCGAAGAAGCTGAATGCGGAAATCATCAAGCCAGTCTTCCTGGATGAGAAGAACGGCAAGTTTAAAGTCATTAGCTTCTATGCGAAAAAAGCGCGCGGGCTGATGAGCCGCTACATCATTGAGAATCGCCTGACGAAGCCCGAACAGCTGAAAGCGTTTAATACCGACGGCTATTTCTTTGATCAAGACGCCTCGCAGAAAAACGAGCTGGTGTTTAAGCGCCACGAGCAATAAAAAAACGCCAGCGCTAAGCTGGCGTTTTACTTTGAACTAACACCGGTTATCTATCCCAGCGATTATCATGATGATAACGCGGCGGGCCATCGAATTGTGCATGGCGCTGCCAGCGATGTTCACGCCACTCATAGTGCCTTCCCCACCAGTCATGATCTCGCCAGTAACGGCCGTCCCAGTAGCGCCCGTGATCGTCCCGATCGCCAAAGTGCAGCGTCACGGCAGGCACCAGCGTGATTTCTCCCGCCTGTACTGCCAGCGGCGTCACCACTAGCAGGGACAACGCCAGAAAAATGGATTTCAACATAGCTTGCTCCTTACTTCTTAAGCCGGCCCACTGGGCCCGTTAAGATGAGCTTATGTCGGAAATCACACCCGCGTTATTCTCCGCAATCCTAATCTCTAACCTCCCGCATTTTATGGGAATTTCTCCTTTATCCCTGCGGGATTTCTGCTAATTTTCTCCCTAATTCAGCAGAGAAAACGACCCCATTTTTACCCACAAAATGGGGCTTCAAGATTAAGCTTTAACCATCATAAACTTACGCAGTTCGGCGAAATCAGCCGGAAGATTGTGGGACAGCAGCGGCAGGTCGGCACGGGATGCCAGCTCCTGCGGCAGCGGCAGCGCTTCACCCAAAATTTCTTCTACGCTCTCTTTAAACTTCGCCGGATGCGCAGTCCCCAGGAACAGCCCAAACTCACCTGGCTGCAGCTGGTCGCGCAGAGCTCGGTAAGCAATGGCCGCGTGTGGTTCGGAAACATAGCCAATTGCCTTCAGTTCACGCATCGTATCTTTGGTGGTTTCATCGGTCACTGCGGCGTAGCCAAGGTCGGTCAGACGCCAGATCTTACGGCGGAAAAGTTCTTCCACGCGCGGCCAGTTGTTCGGCTGGCTAACATCCATTGCGTTGGAAAGCGTTGCGACGGTCGTTTTAGGCGCCCACTGGCCTTCCGCGAGGAAACGCGGAACGGTGTCATTGGCGTTCGTGGCCGCAATAAAGCGCTTAATCGGCAGGCCGAGGGATTTCGCCAGCAGGCCGGCAGTCAGGTCACCAAAGTTACCGCTCGGCACGGAAACCACCAGCTGATTACGGGCTTCCTGCGGCAGCTGAGCCACGGCTTCAAAGTAGTAGCAAATCTGCGCCAGCAGGCGGCTGATGTTGATGGAGTTCGCCGAGTTTAACCCGAGCGCCACCTTCAGTTCCTCATCGTCAAACGCCTGTTTCACCAGCGCCTGACAGGCATCGAAGTCACCGTCAATCGCCACGGTTTCAATATTGCCGCCGAGGGTACAGAACAGTTTTTCCTGCAGCGGGCTGATTTTCCCCCGTGGGTAAAGAATGACTACGCGTACGTTCTCAATGCCATAAAACGCATGGGCCACGGCCGCGCCGGTGTCGCCTGATGTAGCGGTCAGAATGGTCACCGGTTTGTCGCCGCTGATGTGGGTCAGCATCTGGGCCATAAAGCGCCCGCCAAAGTCTTTAAACGCCAGCGTCGGGCCGTGGAACAACTCCAGGCAGCCTACGTCCGGTTCGACCATATTGACCGGTGCAGGGAAAGCGAAAGCCGCACGCACTCGCTCTTCCAGAATCTCCTGCGGGATCTCATCGCCGATAAAGGCAGACAGAATTTTGCTGCTGCGGCTGACAAAGTCCATATCCAGCATGGCGTCGATTTCAGTCAGCTCAAACTCCGGCAGGTCGTGCGGGAAGAACAGACCCTGCTGCTTGCCCAGCCCCTGGGTAACGGCCTGTGCGAAAGTAACCTGCTCGTTGTGATCTTTAAGGTTGTACAGTTTCATGCTTTATCCCAAAACTCGTGCGCCAGCCGTATCCAGACGGCAAATATGTACAAAACCTTCCTGGTTCTGCAAATAATGTTGGCTGAGCCAGTCAGCCACGCGCTGTGCGGTGTCGGTGTTATCGCACAGTGCAAATAAGGTCGGGCCGGAACCCGAAATCCCGCTCGCCAGCGCGCCAATATCCGCGACGGCCTTGCGGGACTCATCAAACTTAGGCAGCAGTTTGGCTCGGTAAGGTTCAGCAATCACATCCTGCATCATCTTCGCGGCGAGCGCTGGCTGGCGGGTGTGGCAGGCATGAATAAAACCGGCCAGGTGGCGGCCGTGGCTGATGCAGTCCTGACGGCGATACTGGGCAGGCAAAATCGCACGTGCTTCGGCGGTTGAAACCTTAATGCCGGGGTAAGCCAGCACCCACAGCCACTCCTCAAAGCCTGGCACTTGCTGGCTGATGATGCCGCTTTCTTCGAAAATCAGCTGCATCCCGCCGAGGAAACAAGGGGCGACGTTGTCGTAATGAATGCTGCCGGAAATGCGCCCTTCCAGCTCGCCCATCAGCGCCAGCAGACGCGTGTCGCTAAGAGGCTTACCGCAAAATTCATTCATCGCCATCAGGCCAGCGACCACAGAGCAGGCGCTGGATCCGAGCCCCGAACCGATAGGCATGTTTTTCTCAAGCGTCATCGCCACAGGGATAGTTTTACCGACCTCCTGGCAAAAACGCTCCCAGCATTGATAAACAATGTTCTCACGCGGTTCATCCGGCAGTTTGCTGGCGAAGCGCCCAAGGTTAGTCAGGCTGAAGCTATCTGCCGCCTCAACCGTGACGTAATCGCCCAAATGTGAGCCATCAACAGGCGACACCGCCGCGCCCAGCACATCAAAACCAACGCTCATATTGGCGCTGGAAGCCGGGGCATATACTTTAACCATCTTAAACTCCTAACTTCCATGACAGGGTGCGAAGCAGATCCGCGAAGACGCCGGCGGCAGTAACATCGTTACCCGCCCCATAACCGCGCAGCACCAGCGGCAGCGGTTGATAATAATGGCTGCAGAAGGCCAGGGCATTTTCGCCGTTTTTCACCTTATACAGCGGATCATTGCCGTCTACGGCATCGATTTTCACTTTACAGCTGCCGTCTTCTTCAATAATGCCGACGTAACGTAGCACTTTCCCATCGTCACGCGCCTTCCTCACACGAGCCGTAAACTCATCATCCAACTGAGGAAGGCGTGCCATAAAAGACTCAACGTCTCCGCTCGCATCAAAATTTTCCGGAAGCACGGATTCAATCTCGATATCCGAAAGTTCCAGATCGCTTCCGGTCTCACGCGCCAGGATCAACAGCTTACGCGCGACATCCATACCGGAAAGATCGTCACGCGGGTCCGGTTCGGTATAGCCCATTTCACGGGCAGTGCTGGTCGCCAGCGAGAAGCTCATCCCTTCATCCAGCTTACCGAAGATATAAGAGAGCGACCCGGAAAGAATGCCGGAAAAACGCTGCAGCTCATCGCCCGCATTCAGTAAGTTTTGCAGGTTTTCGATCACCGGCAGCCCCGCCCCCACGTTGGTGTCGTAGAGGAACTTACGGCGCGAACTCTCCGCGGCATTACGTAACTGGTGGTAATAATTCATGCTCGAGGTGTTGGCCTTTTTGTTTGGCGTCACCACGTGGAAACCTTCGCTCAGGAAATCGGCGTACTGATCCGCCACGGCCTGGCTGGAAGTACAGTCCACAATCACCGGATTCAGCAAATGGTACTCTTTCACCAGCCGGATTAGGCGGCCAAGATTGAACGGCTCTTTAGCCTGCTCCAGCGCCTGCTGCCAGTTTTCGAGATCCAGGCCATGAACGTTTGTCAGCAGGGCCTTAGAGTTCGCCACGCCGCAAACGCGCAGGTCGATGTGCTTCGCCTTCAGCCATGCCTGTTGGCGTTTAACCTGCTCCAGCAGAGCAGCACCCACGCCGCCAACGCCCACCAGGAACAGCTCGATAACCTGATCGGTGTTAAACAGCATCTGGTGGGTAACACGCACGCCGGTCACAGCATCGTCGTTATTGACCACAACGGAGATAGAACGCTCTGAAGAGCCCTGTGCGATAGCGATAATATTGATGTTTGCACGAGCCAGGGCGGCAAAGAACTTGGCGGAGATACCGCGCAGCGTCTTCATGCCGTCGCCCACGACGGAGATAACCGCCAGACGTTCAGTCACCGCCAGCGGCTCCAGCAGCTCTTCTTTCAGTTCGAGATAGAACTCGTCTTCCATCGCCTTGCGGGCACGACCGCAATCAGCCTGCGGCACGCAGAAACTAATGCTGTACTCGGAGGAGGACTGGGTGATCAGCACCACGGAAATCCCGGCACGAGACATCGCGGCAAATACGCGTGCAGCCATGCCAACCATGCCTTTCATGCCGGGGCCGGAGACGCTGAACATCGCCATATTATTCAGGTTAGTGATCCCTTTGACCGGTAGCCCTTCGTCATCGCTTTTATCGCCAATGAGGGTGCCTGGCGCCTGCGGGTTACCGGTGTTTTTAATCAGGCAAGGGATCTGGAACTGGGCAATAGGGGTAATGGTGCGAGGGTGAAGAACTTTGGCGCCGAAATAGGAGAGCTCCATCGCTTCCTGATAAGACATCGACTTCAGCAGCCGGGCGTCGGGAACCTGGCGCGGGTCACAGGTATAAACGCCGTCGACGTCAGTCCAGATCTCGCAACAGTCAGCGCGCAGACAGGCCGCCAGCACGGCGGCAGAATAGTCGGAGCCATTACGACCCAGCACCACCAGCTCGCCTTTTTCGTTTCCGGCGGTAAACCCGGCCATCAGGATCATGTTTTCTTCAGGAATGCGGCTGGCTGCGATGCGGCGGGTAGATTCTGCGATATCCACGCTGGAATCCAGGTAGTGCCCAACGGCCAGCAGCTTCTCAACGGGATCGATAACGGTGACCTGGTAGCCACGGGCCTGCAGCACGCCAGACATAATAGCAATCGATAATTTTTCGCCCCGGCAAATTATTGCCGCGTTGATGCTGTCCGGACACTGCCCCAGCAGGCTGATGCCGTGCAGAACGTGCTTAAGCTGGGCAAACTCTAGATTCACCACGGCCTTCAGCTCGTCCAGCGGGAAGCCCGGCTGCGCTTCAGCCAGGCCATTCAGCAGTTCGGAGAAGATGCGCTCGGCGTCGCTGATATTCGGCACAGCGTCCTGGCCACCGATAGTTTTCTCTATCATCGCCACAAGGTGGTTAGTAATTTTTGCCGGCGCAGACAGCACGGTCGCCACTTGCCCCTGTTTGGCATTACTTTCCAGGATATCGGCAACGCGGAGAAAACGTTCCGCATTTGCCACCGAAGTACCGCCGAATTTCAACACTCGCATTGTTGTGACCCCTTGATTTTTTCCCGAAAAAAAAGCCCGCACTGTTTAGGTGCGGGCTTTTTTCATTTTTACCTGTATGCGTCAGCCCGCACCGTTACCTGTGGTAATGGTGGTTGTGATAATTGTGGTAATCAGGCTGAAGCGGAACATGGATGTTGTGTGCTCTAAATTTGTATTAGCTCTATTGGTTAAAGCAATCCCTTGATCAAGTCAATTTTTTTTAGTCCTGTCACAAAAAACTGGCCCACTCGCTCACGCTAGTAAACCCACCAATAGCAGTGGTAAAAACGCAAAAAACCCGCATAAAATCAGATGTAAACTTCACAAAAATAAAATTTAAAGAAATTTTATTCTGGTAATTTTTTTTCGATATCATGCAGCAACCGATGCAGCATCGCGGTGTCTCTCTGCTCAAGCAGCCCCAAACGCTGCTGTACCCAATCGACCATTTTTTGGTCGCCTGCAACGTCAAGGCGGTTTAACAGCGCGGTGATTCGCTGGCGCAGAGCGTTCAACTGTTGCCCCTCGCCCGCCGCGTTTTTCGCAGACGGTAACTGCATTAAGGCAGAAAGCTGGTAACAATAAACCATAACAGCCTGACCCAGATTGAGCGAAGGGTAATCCGCAACCATCGGTACGCCGGTTAAAACATCCGCCAGCTCAAGCTCTTCGTTAGTCAGCCCGGAATCTTCCCGACCAAACACCAGCGCCGCGCATCCTACCCACTGACGTTTCTCTTCAAGCATTGGCACCAGCTGCTGCGGCGTGGCGTAGTAATGAAATTTCGCCCGGCTGCGGGCCGTGGTGGCTATCGTGAAATCAACATCGCCCAGAGCCTCTGCCAGGGTGTCGAAGTGCCGCACGCCATCAAGAATATCCCCCGCCCCATGTGCTACCCAGCGCGCTGGTGGCTGCAGGTGAGCGTCGCTGGCGACGATACGCAGTTCAGTAAAACCCATGGTCTTCATTGCCCGGGCTGCTGCCCCGACGTTCTCAGGTCTGGCCGGTGAGACCAGGATAATTGGCAAACGCATTGGCACTCTCTTCTAAAATTCGTAAAAACGTGAGAACTGATGCACAAATTTTGATAATACGCATCGAAAATTTACTTTGTCGCAACATATATTATTGCCGTAGGCTCGCGAAACTTATAACTTAAACTTATGCTTTTATTCGATAAACACGGTAAAATACATCACTGAAAGAAATGATATCCACTTGTTTGGTATGGTTTATTTACTTTTTTGACGACAAAAACCTGACACATTCTTCAACGTACTTTTTTAACGCTTTACGATCTTGATTATTAAAAAGTTGTGACAAAAGCTAGCATTGAGCTACGATGATTTAATGAAACTGTTAACGTGCTACAATTGAAATTGATATATGTCAACGAAGCGCAGTTTTATCAGGTGTCTAAGGCGCGCCAGCCTGTTATGTTGCTGTTAAAATGGTTAGGATAACAGCCGTTTTTGACACCGTCGGGTCCAAAGGGAACGCACCCACGACCAAGCTAATGATGTTGTTGACGTTGATGGAAAGTGCATCAAGAACGCAATTACGTACTTTAGTCATGTTAAGCCCGGCATGTTAATTTATGGCATGTAACAGGCAGGTCAGGGACTTTTGTACTTCCTGTTTCGATTTAGTTGGCAATTTTAGGTAGCAAACATGCAGACCCCGCACATTCTTATCGTCGAAGACGAATTAGTAACACGCAACACGCTAAAAAGCATTTTTGAAGCGGAAGGCTATGATGTTTTTGAAGCGACCGATGGCGCAGAGATGCATCAAATCCTTGCCGATAATGACATCAACCTCGTCATTATGGACATCAACCTGCCGGGTAAAAACGGCCTGCTGCTGGCGCGTGAACTGCGCGAGCAAGCCAATGTGGCGCTGATGTTCCTGACGGGCCGTGATAACGAAGTGGACAAGATCCTGGGTCTTGAAATTGGCGCAGATGACTACATCACCAAGCCATTCAACCCGCGTGAATTGACCATTCGTGCACGCAACTTGCTGTCCCGTACGATGAATTTAGGCGCTATCAGCGAAGAGCGTCGCTCCGTTGAAAGCTACAAATTCAACGGCTGGGAGCTGGACATCAACAGCCGCTCACTGGTTAGTCCGAACGGTGAACAGTACAAGCTGCCGCGCAGTGAATTCCGTGCGATGCTGCACTTCTGTGAAAACCCGGGCAAAATTCAGTCTCGTGCTGAACTGCTGAAGAAAATGACCGGTCGCGAGCTGAAGCCGCATGACCGCACCGTCGATGTGACTATCCGCCGTATTCGTAAACACTTCGAATCCACGCCGGATACGCCGGAAATCATCGCCACCATCCACGGCGAAGGTTACCGTTTCTGCGGCGATCTGCAGGAATAAGCGAGAAACATTACGAAAAGGGCTGACCAGCGTCAGCCCTTTTTTATGCCCGTCATTCAGCGAGCAATGCGTTCATCCCAGTCGCGGGTAAAGACCGTCTCTTCGTTGTGTTTAACCGTCATTTTTCCGCTAACGATAAAATGCGTCAGGTCACTGCGCATCTCCAGCACAATATCTGTGTCCGTCCACCAGCCTTCCCGGCCGATTTTCATGTTCTGAGTCAGTAGATAATGCGCTGAAAGCGGATCGGCATTCTGCACGGTCAGCTGACGTCTGAGACTATGATCGACGGTGGTATTGATATCGTCAAAGCGGTACACGCCCTCGCCAAAAACACCGCCCACGCCCTGAGTAATGCTCTGCCAGCTGTCTTTCACCACGTCATAGCGCAGCTCGCGTTCGACGCGCCCCGGAGAGAGAATCGTCAGAGGCGTATTGGCCGCCGTTTCAGGGTGAGGGTTCGGGCCAGCAATCGGCTTCACTTCCCGACAAACCGGCAATTGCAGCTGGGCTCTGGCCAGATCAACGCTAAGCGTCGCATTTTCGGCCATCGGCCAGATCATCGGCCAGAACGTGGTCGCGAGAGAAACCCGCAGCCGGTGCCCGGCCGCAAAGCGCCAGGCTATGCCGTCCAGCTGCACGGTGACGTTGACCTTTTCGCCGGGCACCAGCGCGACGTTCTGCTCTTGCCCCTGCAAATGACTCAGGTTTACCCAGCCGTGGCTAACGCGGGTCGATGCGCCATCGGGCGCAACGTCAGATAAGCGGACATACAGCATTGCTGCCGGTTTATCGCTGGAGAGCGTAACGTCAAACTGCGGAAAACCGTAGATCGCCAGGCTTTCGTCCAGCGGCGCACTGTCAAAGCTTTCAGCAAGGCCTTCGTCCATCCGCTGGTCGCCCGGGCTTTCACCCAGCACGCCTGCCCCCATCCATTCTCCGGCGAACAAGCCATGATTCTGTACGCTACGGATATCCTGCCAATATTCATCGGCTAATGGCGTTGTCGTCATCCGGCCTGGCTGCAAATGCCAGCGCTGCGGGAGTGTCACCGCATCCGTATCATCTTCGATAGCAATCCACTCCCCAAAGGCCTGCGGACGCTGCGAGTCGGGCCGCTGGCTGTCGTTGAGCCAGGCCTGAACGCGCGGGCCGTCCAGCACGCCGTTATCAGCCTGCTTCAGCCAGCGGTCCCACCAGCTCACCGCCTCCTGCAGAAAACCGATGGCCGGCGTAGGTGAGCCATCCTGAGGATAAATATGCGCCCACGGGCCGAGGATCGCCTTACGCGGGACGTTAAGGTTGTCCATCAGACGGAAAACCGCGTTGCTGTAAGAATCCGCCCAGCCGCCCACCGCCATTACCGGACAGGTAATGGCCTGCCAGTCTTCGCCGACCGAGCCGTGCTTCCAGTAGGCGTCTTTCAGCGGATGTTCCATCCACAGCGCCGGGAAGAAAGGCATGTTTTCAAGACGATTCAGCCAGGCCTGATACCAGCTCTCTCCCACCAGCTCCGGGTCCTGCGGACGGCTTTGATAAGCCAGCATAATGCCGCCCCACCAAAGGTTGTCGTTCAGCAGGCAGCCACCTTTGTAGTGGATATCGTCGTTGTAACGATCGTCTGTCGAACAGACGGTGATAATGGCTTTCAGCGCAGGAGGACGGCGAGCGGCAAGCTGCAGGCAGTTAAATCCACCCCAGGATTTCCCCATCATCCCTACGGCGCCGTTACACCAGCCTTGACGGCTGATCCAGTCGATCACCTCCAGTGCATCTTCCTGTTCCTGCAGCAAATACTCGTCGGCCATCTGTCCGTCAGAATCGCCGCTGCCGCGCATGTCCACACGCAGTACCGCATAGCCATTCCCGGCGAAGTAGCCGTGCATCGGCTCATCACGGGTACGTGTACCGTCGCGCTTGCGGTAGGGAATGTATTCCAGAATAGCGGGCACCGGCTGCTGCGAGGCCGACAAAGGCAGCCACATACGTGCGGCCAGACGCGTGCCATCTTTCAGAACGATCCACAGGTGTTCCGTTACGCTCACGCTGTGGGAAAATTGCGTTATAAGAGTTTTCATGAGGCTCCTGCCATCGCATTTAGCTGACGCTGACCCAGCACCTCATCCAGCCAGGAAGGGCGCATTTCCGGCACGGAGGTCAGCAGTTTTTCGGTATAGCTGTGCATCGGGGCGCTGAATACCTGCCCGGTCGGTCCCTGAGCAACAACGTTCCCCTGATACATCACGGCGACCTGCTGGGCGATACGCTTCACGGTACTCAGGTCGTGGGTAATAAACAGGTAAGAAAGCCCCAGCTGTTCCTGCAGGTTTCGCAGCAGTTTCAGAACCTCTTCCGCGACCAGCGGATCGAGCGCCGAAGTCGCCTCATCACAGATGATCAGATCCGGCCGTGCGGCGAGCGCACGCGCAATACATACTCGCTGCTTTTGGCCACCGGAAAGCGAACCGGGATAGCGGTCAATGAGGTAATCGGGGAGTTCGGTCAGCTTCAGCAGCTCAAGCACTCGCGCACGAACCTGCTGTTTATCGAGACCAAAATAGAACGCCACCGGGCGACCAATGGCCTCGAGCACGGTTTGCCTTGGATTGAGCGCCACGTCGGGCAGCTGATAGATCATTTGAATACGCCGCAGCGTCTCTTTATCGCGCTGCTGGTAGCGGTTAGCCAGCGCCTTGTCAGCGAAAGTGACCGTTCCCCTCGTGTCGCTCAGCAGGCCACACAGCGCGCGAGCCAGCGTGCTCTTCCCGCTGCCGGACTCGCCGATAATGGCCACTGTTTCCCCTTTGGCGATACTGAGTGAGACGTTGTGGACGACAGTTTTGCCGTTGTAGCCCGTAGAGATATTTTCCAACGCCAGGAGCCGCCCCTCTGGTTTACTTTCAGCATGAACCGGCGTTAAAGCATGAGCACGTTCCGACACCAGCCGCTGCGTATAGCTTTCAGCTGGGTTTTGCAGAATATCGGCGGTGCTGCCGCTTTCCACCTCACTTCCCTGCCGCAGGACCATAATGCGGTCGGCAATTTGGGCCACGACCGCCAGATCGTGGGTGATGTACAACGCGGCGGTATTAAACTCTCTGACCAGCTTACGCAGCATCACCAACACCTCGATTTGGGTGGTGACGTCCAGGGCAGTGGTAGGCTCATCCAGCACCAGAATATCCGGCTTGCAGGACATCGCCATCGCCGCCATCGCGCGCTGGAGCTGGCCGCCGGAGAGCTGATGCGGATAACGCTGGCCGATCGTTTCAGGCTCGGGGAGATCCAGCGCTTTAAACAGCGTCACGGCCCAGGCCTGCGCCTCCTCCGGATTCATCAATCCATGACGAAGTGGCCCTTCGCAAACCTGCTTACCGATGGTCAGCGCCGGGTTAAACGCCGCGGCGGCGCTCTGCGCAACATAGGCCACGCGCTTACCACGAAACGCCCGTTTCTCTTTGCTGGAAAGCGCCACAATGTTTTGCCCGGCTACCAGCACTTCGCCGCCCGCAATACGGCAACCCGGCCTGGCATAGCCCAAAGCGGCAAGGCCAATGGTCGATTTACCCGCGCCGGACTCGCCAATAAGTCCCAGCACCTCACCGGGCATCAGGCTAAGGGAAATGCCGTTCACCAGCGGCAGCCCCTGCTCGGTTTCAATGCGTAAATCACGCATCTGTAATATCGGTTGTGTCATCCCTCTTCTCCCAACGAAAGGTTATTACGCACCAGCAGCCAGTCGACCACCAGGTTGACGCCAATCGTCAGCAGGGCAATCGCCGCGGCAGGGTAAAGAGGTGCAAACTGACCAAAGTTGATGGCCTGCGCGTTATCGCGCACCATGCTGCCCCAGTCCGCCCAGGGCGGCTGAATACCCAGCCCGAGGAAGCTCAGTCCGGCAATAAACAGGAAGGTAAAACAGAAGCGCATGCCAAACTCCGCCAGCAGCGGCGGCATGGCGTTAGGCAGAAACTCTTTGCGTACGATCCACCACAGCCCTTCTCCACGCAGGCGTGCCGCCTCCACGTACTCGAGACAAACAATCCCCTGCGCGACAAGTCTGGCCAGACGGAAAACTCGGGTGGCGTCTAATAGCGCAATCGTCCCGACCAGAACGGGAATGGATGTTCCCAGCACGGACAGCACGATCAGCGCCAGAATCAGCACCGGAATCGACATCAACGTATCAACGATGCGGGTGAGCACAACGTCCACCCAGCGCCCGTAAATAGCGGCGGTAAACCCGGTAATAATGCCCACCACAAAAGAGATAGCGGTGATCGCCAGCGCAATGGCAATGGTGGTGCGAGCGCCGAACAGAATGCGCGAAAGCATGTCACGCCCCAGGCTGTCGGTGCCGAACGGCATCGAGCTGGACGGCAGCATCCAGATGTCTCCCACCTGCACCGTCTCGCTGTGCGGCGCTAGCCAGGGAGCAAAAAGCGCGGCAATCAAATTGATGGCAATAATGGCCAGCCCCAATATCGCCGACAGCGGCACCGTGCGAATCTTGATATTTTTCATAGACTACCTCGCATGTCGCAGTCGTGGGTTGCACCAGATAGCCAGCAGGTCTGCCGCCGTATTCAGCAGGATATAGGTCCCACCAAACAGCAGCCCACAGGCCTGTACGACCGGTAAATCGCGCTTGGTTACGGCATCCACCATCATCTGCCCAATGCCCGGATAGACAAAGACCACTTCAACCAGGATCACGCCCACAACCAGATACGCCAGGTTAAAAGCAATCACGTTGATGATCGGCGCAAGCGCGTTTGGTAGCGCATGGCTCAGCACGATGCGCCAGCGGGAAAGCCCTTTTAGCAGCGCCGTTTCGATATAGCTGCTGGACATTACCGCCCCAACGGAGGCGCGAGTCATACGCAGCATATGCGCCAGTACCACCAGCACCAGCGTCAGCATCGGCAACGTGCAGGCGTAGAGCCGCTCAAGGAGGCTGGCATCCGGGTCGACCAGCGCCAGGCTTGGAAACCAGGCCAGGCGAATAGCAAAGAAGATAACCAGCACGTAGCCGACGAAAAACTCCGGCACCGAAATGCTCATCAGCGTCAGCGTATTTGCCAGGCGGTCAAACCAGGAGCCGCGCCATACCGCAGAGGCAATCCCCAGCACCACCGCTAACGGAATCGCAATCAGCGCGGCATAAACGGCGAGGAACAGCGTGTTCGCCAAACGAGGCAGCAGCTCTGCGCCGATAGGCTGGTTATTGGCAAGCGAAGTGCCTAAGTCTCCGTGCAGCACGCCGGACAGCCAGTGCAGATAACGATAAACCGCAGGCTGATCGAGGCCAAGCTGCAGGCGCAGCGCGGCGATAGTTTCCGGCGTACCGTTTTGCCCCAGAATGGCGCTGGCTACGTCACCGGGCAAAAGCTCGGTGCCAACGAAGATCAGCACCGAAACCAGCCACAGCGTCAGTACGCCAAGCAATAAGCGATGAAGGATCTGTTTTTTCATTACGACTCCAGCCAGACGCGTTCGGCCAGACGGCCACCCATGAAGTTGAACAGCGGATGCGGTTTTACGCCGCCGACTTTTTTGCTGGCGGCATCAAGGTAATCGCCAAACAGCGGGATCATTGCGCCGCCGTCATCGCGGGCAATGCTTTGCAGTTCGCCGTAGATTTCCGCACGTTTCTGCTCGTCAAGCAGCGAGCGGGCCTGAATGAGCAGGCTGTCGAACTTGTCGTTCTTCCAGTGGGTGT
The DNA here is from genome assembly GCF_036500665.1 of Cedecea sp. Taxonomy (NCBI): domain Bacteria; kingdom Pseudomonadati; phylum Pseudomonadota; class Gammaproteobacteria; order Enterobacterales; family Enterobacteriaceae; genus Cedecea; species Cedecea sp. Next base: position 10,379 of record NZ_DASYBS010000113.1, on the reverse strand, counting down.
CGTTCCATTTCGCCGTGGACTGCCAGGCGGTGGAGAACATCTGATCTGCGGTTGGACGCCCGCCCCAGTACCCCATGCTAAACGGCGCTTTCATCCAGACGTCATCCCAGTAGCTGTCTGCCGGCTGGCGTTTGATGCTGACCTGGATCCCGGCCGCGGCGGCTTCGCCCTGGAACAGCGCGGCCGCATCAAGTGCCCCGGCAAAAGCCGCGTCCGATGAGGACAGCTCGATCGGCAGCGCGCTAAGCCCGGCTTTTTTCAGGAAGAACTTCGCCTTATCAGGATCGTAGGCACGTTGCTCCAGGCTCTTATTGAAGAAGCGATCGGTTTTCGGGATCGGATGATCGTTGCCGAGCGAGCCGTAGCCTCGAAGGACAGTAGCCAATAATTTTTCACGATCGATGCCGTATTTAATCGCCGTACGAACGTCGTTGTTATTAAACGGTGCCACCCGACAGTCCATCAGGAAGGTAAAATGTTGCCCCCCGGCCGCACGCACGATGTTCAACGCCGGACTGCGCTTCAGGAAATCAACGGTTTTAAAATCAACGCGGTTGATGGCGTGTACCTGGCCTGAGATAAGGGCGTTGGTGCGGGCCGTAGCATCGTTGATAACCAACACTTCAACCGCGTCAACAAACGCGCGGTTAGGCTTCCAGTAATTTGGGTTACGCTTGAAGTAGGAGCGGACGCCAGGCTGGTACTGATCAAAGACGAAACCGCCGGTGCCAATCGGGTGTTTCCAGTCGGTAAATCCGTCCGGCACCACTACGAGATGGTAGTCCGCCAGCAGGAACGGCAGGTCGGCGTTGCCGCTGTCCAGGGTTAAGGTAATTTCGTTGTCACCGCTCTTCTTCAGCTCTTTGATGGCCGCCAGCTGAGTTTTGATCGCGCTGCGCGACTGGTCGCCACGGTGCAGGTTAATCGAGTAGAGAATGTCTTCGACGGTGAGCGTTTTACCGTTATGGAAGGTTACGCCCTGGCGCACTTTAAACGTCCACTCCTGCGCGCCCGGCTTCGCCACCCAGCTTTCCAGCAGCTCCGGCGTGGCCTGATTGGTCTCATCAATTTCCACCAAACCGTTCATCAGCATGTACGCCTGGTTAAGCGGCACCCAGTCGCTAAAGAGCGTGGGATCCAGAGAATCGCTGGTATTGCCTCCCGACATTCCGAGCTTCAGCACGCCACCTTTTTTAGGCGTGGCCTCGGCGGCAAAACCCGCCAGCGGCGAAAGCGACAGCGCGCTGCCCATCCCAATCAGCGCCGCCGTGTTGATAAATGAACGGCGGCTCATGTTCACGCCTTGCAGGTATTTATTTTCGTCTGAACGATCGTCTTTCATTTATTTTTCTCCGTTATTATTTGTTTGTCTGACCACCGGCCAGATGCCATAGCACATCTATTTATGATTTATATCAAAAGCGCTAAACACTGATGCATGAGTTTTTCGTATCAGACTATGAAAAAAACGCGCAGCAGAGCCGCGGCAAAAAAGATAATTTCCCGATCACGGAGTCACACCAGGAAAGAAAATGTGGAACTGCATACCCTTGTAGGTTTAATTGGCGTCTTTTGTTACCTGTTGGCCTATGCACTGGTTCAAATGCGAAGGCTATCAATAGATTCAAACGGTTATGCTTGTCTTAACATCGCGGGATGCGTCGGCGGGCTGTATTCACTGAGCCATGATTTTAATTTGGCATCGGTAATATCACAGTCGATGTGGTTGGTCTTCACGCTGGTAGGTATGCATACTTCTTATCGCCGCCGCGGTGAGATAAAAAATAAAATACCGCCTCTGGATTTAGACACGATAAATAAACCAAAGGATTAAGATGTTTTAAATTTTTCTTTTCTTCTATTTTATATAAGAAAAGGTTATGGCTAAGGGGAAGGATAAATAATTTATTGATAGTGACAATAATAAAATAATCGTCTTTTGTGATTAACGTCTATTTTCTGCTTATTCCACCGAAGGCTGTCGCTGCAGCCAGTTCATGACATGGCGAACAATCGGCTTCACATAGCGATCCTGAGGGATAAGCAAGAAACATTTACTGGCGGCCGCCAGCTTTCCAGGGTGCGCCGCAACCAGCTCGCCCCGATTAAGATAATCCTGCACCAGCCCTTCCCAGCCGAGTAATATCCCGTCCCCGCGTACCGCCGTCTCCACCAAAAACGGATAGTTATTGGCCCGCCAGGTTTGCCGAGGCACAAAGCTCAGGACATTCTGCGAAGCAAACCAGTCGCTCCAACCGGTCCATTCTCGCTGCGGGTCATCCTGAATCAGCAGCGTATGCTGCAGCAGGGCTTCTGCGGGAGCGTCAGACCCGATGTGCGACAGAAACGCCGGCGAGCACATCGGATAGCAGACCTCGTCGAAGAGCGGCGTGGCGTGAAAGCCCACCGGAACATCCCGCAGGTAAAAAATAGCCAGATCAAATTCCGATGAACGCAGTTCAGAGAAGTTGTCGGTGATTTTCATGCGAACCTGTAAATCCGGCAACTCGCGGTGCAGCGCCGAAAGGCGCGACGACAGCCACAGCGAACTCATGGCGCTGGTACAGGCGATGGTCACCTGCGGCAGCCCCGTCCAACCCATCACTTCCGCCGTGGCATGTGACAGTGCAGCCAGCTGCTGCCGCACGCGAGCGGCGTACGCTTCACCGCGCGGCGTAAGCAATACGCGCCGCTGGGTACGGGTGAAAAGCTTACAACCCAGCATTTCCTCCAGCTGCAGGATCTGGCGGCTGGTCGCGCTTTGAGTCAGGTTTAGCTCTTCCGCAGCACGAGAAATATTGCCGTAGCGGGCAACGCATTCGAAAGCGATAAGGGTATTGAGGGGCGGTAGCGGCTCAATCTGCATCAATGAAGCCTTAAAAGGCGGCGGAACGGTTTCAACACACTAATAAGGAAGGCAGAAGCTGACAAGCCTGATGCGTCAGAAATACATCAGGCTTCTCATGGCGGCGACGCGTGAGCGCATCCGTTCAGCGTCAATAGAACCGATTATTTACTCCACGGAATAATCGGCACCGCGCTGATGGCGTTCTTCGGTGAACCCTCGACGACTCTGTCAGAGTAAGCAAGATAAGCCAACGTATTGCGCTTCGCATCGTAGAAACGTACCACTTGCAGCTTTTTAAATACCAGCGAGGTCCGTTTCTGGAACACCACGTCGCCCTGTGCTTTGCCGGCTTTTATTTTGTCGCTCAGCTCAACCGGCCCAACCTGCTGGCAGGAGATTGCCGCATCAGAAGTGTCTTCGGCTAAGCCGAGGCCGCCTTTGATACCGCCGGTTTTGGCACGGCTGATATAGCAGGTCACGTTCTTCACGTCGGGATCGTCAAAAGCTTCTACAACAATCTTGTGATCGGGGCCAAAGACTTTAAACACCGTATCGACCGATCCAATCTGCTCCGCGCTCGCGCCGAAGCTCGCGGCCAGAATCGCACTGCAAAATGCTAAAGCTTTATATTTCATATTGTTACCATTGTCTAAAAATTACCCTACGGGACTATTCAACAGTAGGCTAAAAAATCGTTGAATATCACATTATTAGAAAAACCTGTCTCCATAATCGGCAAATTTGGCACAACTTGTTAAAAAAAAACGGTGAATGCATAAAGTACAAAAATGCTATCATCCGCTACCTTAGTAAACAGGCATTCGCTTGTATGGATGAGGATATTTTATGGATCAGGCTGGGATCATTCGCGATCTGCTTAGCTGGCTGGAGGGCCACCTCGATCAGCCTCTCGCCCTTGATAATGTGGCGGCAAAGGCAGGTTATTCCAAGTGGCATTTACAACGGATGTTTAAAGAGGTTACCGGGCACGCCATTGGTGCCTATATTCGCGCCCGCCGACTCTCCAAATCTGCCGTTGCCCTGCGTCTAACCGCAAGACCGATTCTCGACATTGCGTTGCAGTACCGCTTTGACTCACAGCAGACGTTTACGCGCGCCTTTAAAAAACAGTTTGCTCAAACGCCTGCGCTTTACCGACGCTCTCCTGACTGGAGCGCTTTTGGTATGCGTCCACCGCTGCGTCTCGGCGAATTTACGCCTCCGCAGGCCCATTTCATTACCCTGCCGGAAACGCATCTGGTTGGCGTGACGCAAAGCTACAGCTGCACGCTGGAACAAATCTCCGACTTCCGCAATGAGATGCGCATCCAGTTCTGGACCCAGTTCCTGGGCAACTCGCCGACGATTCCCCGGGTATTGTACGGCCTGCATGAACCTCGCCCAAGCTCGGAAAAAGACGACGAACAAGAAGTCTTCTACACCACGGCGCTCACCCCGGAGCTGGCCAATGGTTTCCTGCCGGATTCTCATCCGGTGGTGCTGGAAGGCGGTGACTATGTACAATTCAACTATGAAGGGCTGGGCACAGGGCTGCAGGACTTTATCCTGACGGTGTACGGTACCTGCATGCCGTCGCTAAACCTGACGCGCCGTAAAGGTCAGGATATCGAGCGTTTCTATCCGCAGGATGAAACACGGGATCAGGATGTGCCGATGCAAATCCGCTGTGAATACCTGATCCCGGTACGCCGCTAACGCTGGATTTCATCCAGAGCAGGAGCATCAAGATGCGAGATGTCTCCTGCTGTCTCAACCACCCATCCAGATGCCAGCCACGGGCTTTGCTGATAATCCACGCGGGATATCGAACAGTTGCGCAGACGCAGGCGGCGCTCGGCCCATGCCGGTAACCCAAGAATAGTACTGACAAGCCCCCCAAGTGCCATACCGTGGCTCACCAGTAACGGGCGACTTCCGGCCGGCAGCTCGCGGCAGGCATTTAGCGCCTCATGCATGCGGTTGCTTAGCTCCAGCATGCTTTCGCCCTCAGGAATACGCCCGTCCGGCGTGCCGTCCACCAGACGACGGCGCCAGCCCTCTTCCTCTTCAGTCAGCGAGTCCATTTTACGACGTTCAAGCACGCCCATGTTTAGCTCGCGCAGGCGGGCATCGAGGATAATCTCGCAGCCGCAGGCTTCGGCGATGATCTCTGCGGTGCGGCGAGTGCGGCCTAAATCGCTGCTGATGATGTGGGTGATGCCAAGGGCCCTGGCCCGCTCGGCCACTTGCCAGGCCTGGCGTTCTCCATTATCAGTCAGTGCGCTGTCTGACTGCCCCTGAATGCGGCGCTCCGCATTCCACTGCGTTTCGCCATGACGAACAAGGTATACCTGTAACATGCGTTTTTTCCGTTATACTCCGGTCACGAAATATCGAGAGTTCTGACTTATTATGAACCATGTCGTTGCTGCAACAACCAATCCCGCCAAAATTCAGGCGATTCTGCAGGCGTTTAGCGAGATTTATGGTGAAGGATCCTGCCATATTGAGTCCGTGGTCGTCGATAGTGGCGTGCCGGAGCAGCCCAACGGCTGTCAGGAAACGCGAACTGGTGCACGAAACCGCGTGGTAAATGCCCGTGAGATCAGACCAGATGCCGACTTTTGGGTCGCCATTGAAGCGGGAATCGATGAAGGCAGTACCTTCAGCTGGGTGGTGATTGAGACCCATCAGCAGCGCGGTGAAGCCCGCTCGGCCACCCTGCCGTTGCCGGACATTATTCTGCAGAAAGTCAGCGCCGGAAACGCCCTTGGGCCGGTGATGTCGGACTATACGGGCATTGATAAGATTGGACGTAAAGAGGGAGCGATTGGGGTGTTCACCGCCGGAAAGCTCACGCGCAGCAGCGTTTACCATCAGGCGGTGATATTGGCGTTAAGCCCCTTTCATAACGAGATTTATCGCCGGTAGCGTCGTTAACGGGATGGGATACCGCCCTGAAGCAGTTCTTTTTCAAGCCATGCCCGCAGTTCGGTCGGTGCTGCCTTCAGGCTGTTAGAACCGCGGGTAATGGTTGCAATACCCGCACCCAGTTCGTTCTTCAGCTCACGCTGGCTGAGTTCACCGCGCAGTAATTCCTCAATAATCCGCACGCGTGTCCCTAATGCAGTACGCTCATCCGGCGTTAGCAGCAAGGTCATCAGCGGCATGTGAAGCTCCTGCCCGAAAGCTTCCTGTAATAGCCCCACAAAGCGGAGCCACTCTTTATTACTTTGCTCGGCCTGTTCTGCCGAATACTGAGAGAGCTGAGTCATGTCAGGCCACCATACTCTTTAACTAGTACGGCAGCATAACATACTCTCCGCGCAATCAATAACGCCGCTGCCACTCGCTATCGGACAGGATTTTGTCAGGCTGACCCATGAAGTAGCGGTAATAGGCATCGTAAGCCAGCACGTTTTTCACGTAGCCGCGCGTTTCTGAGAACGGAATACTTTCAACAAACGCGATCGCATCAATACGCCCGGCGCTGTTACCAAGCCAGGTCCGCACGCGCCCCGGCCCGGCGTTATAGGCGGCAGAAGCGAAGATACGGTTGTTCTCAAACTGCTGGAACACGTATTGCAGGTAGCTGGTGCCAATATTGATATTGGTTTCAGGATCCAGAAGCTGCACGGTGCTGCTGTAGCCGGGGATACCGAACATCTTAACGGTATGAGTGGCGGTACCCGGCATGATTTGCATCAGGCCGCTTGCCCCTACCGGAGAACGCACCTTCGGGTTCCAGGCACTTTCCTGGCGGGCAATCGCCATCGCATAGCTTTGCGGAACGGTTTTGCCGCTCACGTAGCGGGCAAAAGTGCTTTTATAGGCCAGCGGGAAACGTTCTTCCAGATTATCCCACAGCTTTCCGGCAATGGTTGCCTGCACGCTGAGATCCCACCAGTCCTGCTCAAAGGCATAACGCGCCAGGCCAGCCTGCTCTTGCTTACTGCGGCTGGTGACCAGATTTGCCCATTCGCTGCGCGCGGTGTTATCCATATTCCAGTACATCAGCTCGCGAACGCGTGCCATTTCCGGCCCCTGCACCAGCGCAGGGTTCACGGCATCGGCTTTATCAACACGAAGGGGATATTCTTCCCCAAGTCGCTGTGCGGCCACCATAGGGTAGAAACCTCGCTGCTGCATCAGCGCACGCAGGATCCCTTTCGCTTCATCATCCCGGCCTCGCTCCAGCAGCAAATCGGCCTGCCAGTAACGCCACTCGTCTTTTTCTTTGGCGTCCATCGGCAGGCGAGCAAGCCAGGTATTCAGGCCTGATCGGTCGCCAGTCCCCAGTGCCATACGCACACGTCTTTCAATCAATGAAGTGGACTGCGAGCGCATAATGGCGTCGTCGCGCCAGCGGGCCTGTTCATCCGTCACGTCACTTCCCATGAGTCGCCATGCCACCGTATCGCGCAATTCCTGAGCCTGCTCGTCGGTGAGCTTTTGTGCCTGAACCAGAGACGGGATCATCAGACGTGCATTCTCGACATCCTGACGGGCGACGCTCGCAAAAGCGATGGCCGCAGCCTGGCGAGTGAAGTCCGTTGCACCCACCGTATTGGCGAAAGTCAGCACTGTACTCGGGTTATTTTGCAGGTTTATCAACGCGCTGGAGATAGTCTGGTAGTCCGCAGGCATCTGATTAGCCAGCGCGTTCACCAGCGAGGTGTTGCCCTCTTTCATCGCCAGGCGAATACGCTCAAGGTAAGCCAGCGGATCCTGGGTGCCGGAAGCGCGCCATGCGGAAAACAGCGCATCACAGCTCGACGGCTGGCTCTTTCCCGTTAGCCAGAGATCTTTCGCGCCGGCCCAGGCAGCCCCTGTTTGCCCGGTATTCCACTTGGCAAAATAGTAATTACATTTGGCTTCATTGGTCGCGGGTGGTTCAGGGCTAAAAGCCAGCAGACCGCGCCAGTCCTGGCGTCTTGCCAGCTCGTTAACAAAGCGGGAGCTTAAATTTCGCGCCGGAGGCAACGTTGGGTTAGCCTGAATAAACTGAGCCACCGCAACGCTCGGCTCGTTCATCAGGTCGTCGGTGAGCTGGCGATATTCGAGATAAGGATAAAGAGGATAGGTTTGCAGCCCAGGCATCAGCTGCTGCACCACGTCCATTTGCTTGTTATCCCAGGCCTGTTTGATTTGCGCGTAGCGGCTGCGTTGCTCATCCAGAGAGTCCGCACGTACCGCGCCGTTTAACATCACCAGGCTAATGCCCGCGGCAAGCAACTGCCATGCGACTTGTTTGGCTTTTACCACACCTTCTCCTCACTATTTTCCTGACGGCATCATGCCAGCGCTGCAATAAGCGAATGAATTCATGCTAACCAGGGGGAGCGCATTACGCCATGTCCGGAAGGTATATTTTGGTCATTAAACGTATAAAGGCGCCACGCGCGGTAGAACCGCGATACCCCGCTGGGATTAGGCCGGGAAAACGGCTACACTTCGCCTTTGTTATGTACCATCTTACATCACGATAAAAGAGGCAAAGTCGCACTGTGGCTCAATTCGTTTATACCATGCATCGTGTCGGCAAAGTTGTCCCGCCGAAACGACATATTCTGAAAAATATTTCGCTCAGCTTCTTCCCCGGCGCCAAAATCGGCGTGCTGGGTCTGAACGGTGCCGGTAAATCCACCCTGCTGCGCATCATGGCCGGCATCGATACCGATATCGAAGGTGAAGCCCGTCCTCAGCCAGGCCTCAAGATTGGCTACCTGCCGCAGGAACCTAAGCTGAATCCGGAGCACACCGTACGTGAGTCCGTAGAAGAAGCCGTTTCCGAAGTGGTTAACGCGCTGAAAGGGCTGGATGAAGTCTACGCCAAGTACGCCGAGCCGGACGCGGACTTCGACAAGCTGGCCGCGCAGCAGGGCAAGTATGAAGAAATTATCCAGGCGCACGACGGTCATAACCTGAACGTGCAGCTGGAGCGCGCCGCTGATGCCCTGCGTCTGCCAGACTGGGATGCAAAAATTGAGAAGCTGTCCGGGGGTGAACGTCGCCGCGTCGCGCTGTGCCGCCTGCTGCTGGAAAAACCGGACATGCTGCTGCTCGACGAACCAACCAACCACCTGGATGCAGAATCCGTGGCGTGGCTGGAACGCTTCCTGCATGACTTCGAAGGGACCGTTGTGGCGATCACCCACGACCGTTACTTCCTCGACAATGTCGCCGGCTGGATCCTGGAGCTTGACCGTGGGGAAGGGATTCCATGGGAAGGTAACTACTCCTCCTGGCTGGAGCAGAAAGATCAGCGTCTGGCGCAGGAAGCCTCAACGGAAGCGGCTCGCCGTAAATCCATTGAGAAAGAGCTGGAGTGGGTTCGTCAGGGCGCGAAGGGCCGTCAGTCTAAGGGCAAAGCCCGTCTGGCGCGTTTCGAAGAACTGAATAACACCGAATACCAGAAGCGTAACGAAACCAACGAACTGTTTATCCCGCCTGGTGCACGCCTGGGGGATAAAGTGGTGGACGTTAGCAACCTGCGTAAATCTTACGGCGATCGCCTGCTGATCGACGACCTCAGCTTCTCCGTACCGAAAGGCGCCATCGTGGGCATCATCGGTCCGAACGGCGCGGGTAAATCCACCCTGTTCCGCATGATGTCCGGTCAGGAACAGCCTGACAGCGGCTCCATCACTCTGGGTGAGACCGTGAAGCTGGCCTCCGTTGACCAGTTCCGTGACGCTATGGACAACAGCAAAACCGTGTGGGAAGAAGTCTCCGGCGGCCAGGATATCATGCGCATCGGCAACACCGAGATGCCAAGCCGTGCCTACGTGGGCCGCTTTAACTTCAAAGGCGTCGACCAGGGCAAACGCGTTGGCGAGCTGTCCGGCGGTGAGCGCGGTCGTCTGCACCTGGCGAAGCTGCTGCAGGTTGGCGGCAACGTTCTTCTGCTCGATGAACCAACAAACGACCTGGATATCGAAACCCTGCGCGCGCTGGAAAACGCCCTGCTGGAGTTCCCGGGCTGCGCGATGGTTATCTCGCACGACCGTTGGTTCCTGGACCGTATCGCTACCCACATTCTGGACTACCAGGATGAAGGTAAAGTGGAGTTCTTCGAAGGTAACTTCACCGAATACGAAGAGTACAAGAAGCGTACCCTGGGTTCAGATGCTCTGGAGCCAAAACGCATCAAGTACAAGCGCGTCACCAAGTAAATGCGAAAGGCACCTTCACGGTGCCTTTTTTATGCCTGGCACCCTCTTCATGGGAGCCGTTTCTTAATTACAAATACCCGAAATTATGCCAAGCCCGGCAGAGGTTCCGTTCACTTCCAGCCCTGTTTTATATGCAGTCACCGTACCGGTGAACGACTCGGGGAAGTCACCGTCACTTCCCCGAGACCCCGGACTTCCGGCTAAATAAATCGACCGCTAAAGCGGCAGACCTCCGTTTTATCTCCCAGTCCTGGGTCGGCTGAGATGCGTTCCCGACGCTCTCAGCCTCCGGCCGTTCCCGACGTCCGGACCCTGGCCAGTCGGAGAGAAAACGGAGGCGATTTAAGCCGGAACCG